>NZ_QUGO01000010.1:0-167493 GCF_003479105.1 Blautia sp. AF19-13LB | reverse complement strand
ATGGCTGCCGCCCTTACCCTGCCAATGGGCGTTGCCCCTTGACCCCAGCAGTGCGCTGCCGCCCCTGCACCCCGCCACAAAGGGCTGGCCGCCCTCTGTACTTCCGCACCGGCGAAGCTGGCTTCCACCGCAGGAACGGTGTTTGCCAGTTTCACCGGCTCCGTATCCACACATTTGCGCCCATAGGCGGGGAGTGGATACGGAATACGCCTGCGGGGATTGCCGGTCAAAACATCGGGTGCAGACCCGTCATTTTTCCCGTAAACACCCCGATTTTAGGCGATTTTTTCTTCCGTTACCACCACCTGAAAGCCATGCTCCTTTGCGTACTCCCTTGCGGCGGCTTTCCGTTCTTCGCTGTACGGAGGCACCAGCCGGATCGACAGCCGGGACTTGTCCAGCACATAGGTCACGCTGCCCTCCGGCGTGCTGCGCTCCAACCGGCACAACAGTGGGTACTTCCGGCTGAAATCAGCCAGCCTGCGCTTCAAGCTGGCGTTGAAGGTGTAGACGCTGGCAAGGTTCTCCGCCTCGTTCCAGTTGATGATGGTTTCTTTCTCATACTTAGACAGCTTCTTCATACAGATCCTCCTCATAATCGGTGTAAGATTTCAGCACACGCAGGTTGCGCTTGAGACGGCGGTACTCGTCCATCTCCATGCGCAGATGGTGATAAAAATCCTCGTACCAGCTTTCGTTCATCTCCGTCTCCACCTTCCGGGCCAGCCCCAGCATCCGGCGTTTGGCCTCCGGGTCAACCGTCAGAGCCGTCAGCCATTTCAGCCGTGTCACCGTATTGTGGTGGCTGAGACAGCCGTAAGCGTAGAGAATCTTCTTTTCTTTCATACTCAGTGTCATAATGATTTCCTCCATTTCTTTGCTGCGGAGCCATGCGCCCCGCATGATAAACTTGTTTCCTGTCCGCCGGTCTGCCTGCAAGCCGCTCCTGCCCGGAATTTCTCCCGGCGTATCGGCCTCTTTGGTGTGCTCGATTTCTGTCCTGGCGTCACTTCCCCGGAGGCCATACCCCTTGCAGCCGGTCATTCGATTTTCAAGGTTCTGTGCCTGTCTGCAAGAACCAGTTTACCGAAAAAAGAGGCCCTTTCCCGTATATCCAAAACGTCGGAAAAACGCTCGAAATCCGCATATTTCCACGCTTATGGAATCGTGCTATAATGGGTGTAATCACTGAAAAAGATAACGAGAGAGGGGCTTTGGATGTACGCAAAGCTGACAATCCCGGAGCGGCTCAAAGACCTGCGGGTGGTGGACAAGCACCTGACGCTGGAACAACTGGCGGAGCAGACCGGCCTGTCTAAATCCGCGCTGGGAAAATACGAAACCGATGACTACAAGGACATCAGCCCGTTTGCGATTGCAACGCTGGCGGACTTTTACGGCGTGTCCACCGACTATCTGATGGGGCTGACGGAAAATAAAAATCACCCAAACACAGAACTTCAATCTCTGCATCTGAGTGATGATATGGTGGAACTTTTGAGCAGCGGCAAAATCAACAACCGGCTTCTCTGCGAACTGGCTGCCCACCCGAATTTCCGGCGGCTGATGATAGATATGGAAATCTGCATCGACCAGATCGCCAATATGCGGGTGGAGCAGATGAATCTGGTGTTGGAGGCCACCCGGCAGACCGTCATGAGCAAGTATGCGCCCGGAGAAGATGACCTCTATATGCGGACGCTGGAACTGGGGCAGGTGCAGGAAAGCGATTTTTACAGCCATGTCATGCACGATGATCTGGACAGCATCGTCCGGGACATCCGGGAAGCACACCGCAAGGACAAGACCACCGCCGACCCGCAGCCCACGCTGGATGACGTCAAGGAAAAGTTTGAACAGGCGCTCGAACAGGGCAGCCAAGAGGAAGTGGTAATCCACGAATTTTGCGACAGAATGCAGATACCCTTCGAGAAGATTTCCTCAGAGGACTTCTCTGCATTTTTGCGGATACTGAGCCTGTCCAAAATGCTCAAAAATCCCAACAACATGAGAGGAAAGGCCAAGCCGCAGCCGTACTATGCGCCCAAGCGGAAGAAACGCAGATAACAGGAAAGCCGCCCAATCTGTACCGTTGGACGGCTTTCGACCCGTTTGTGGGCGGAATAAAATATGTGGTTATACATCCGTTAGCTGACCGTTTTCATCAGCTTTTTCATAAACTTCCAGAGACGGATGCCATCTTTGAGGCCCAGCCGGTAAAAGAAGCACTCGCTTTCTGCACCAGAATCGAAAATAGAATCACAGTAGTGTCTTACAGCGTCCTTCTGTTCCTCAGACAATGCGCTGATTGCTTTTTCATACTCGTTTTCCAAGCGAAGGCAATCCTCTTTTTTCTCCGTGCCGGTTTCTGCCTCCCGCCACTTAGCAAACTGGCTCTGCATCCGCTCCTGAATCATCAAATCAACCAATTTTTCTATATCTGTACCCATAAGCGCCCCTCCTTATGCTGGGCGGATATAATTCCGGTATGTTTCCAGGACGGAATCTGACACACCGCTTTTATATACTTTGCGGATGTCGGAGATTTCCTCTTGCTTCAGCAGTTTCAGCCATTTCAGCAGCTCAGCCCTGCCGTTGGCAAAGTTACAATAACGCCCATCGGCGTATTCGATACGGTATCTCATAGACAGGCACCTCCTTAAACAAAAATCATCTCAGAGAGGATGATTTCCTCTGCTCGGCTGCGAATGCTGTTCATGCCCCCGACCCACGCAAGCTGGTCACGGGCTTTCAGTTCCTCGGTGACACCCTCCGCCTCCTGCATCTGCGAGACGATACACGCCAGCCGGTCAGCGGCCTGTTCGTTCAGGTCAGCAAGATATGTCCAGAGTTTTCCCGACAGAAGCAGGGCATTGTACTGGCCGGGCCGGTGTTCTTGCAGAAACGCTTTGTGCATCCGGCCCCACCGCCCAATGGGGCGGCTTTCCTCCGGTAGCTCCAGATCGGGGATGTAGTAGTCTCCCACCAGCGTGTAGCTGATTCCGTTTTGATGGATTTTCTTTGGTAAATGCTCCATGTTCGACCTCCTGTATTCAGTTATTTCAGAATCCAGTTGATCGTGTCCCTGTTCATGATAAATTCAAGGCAACTGAACTCTTCACGAACAAGTATGGCATATCCTTTCCCAATTTCTGATAGTTCAGCCCATGCGAAAGCTCCCGCCCTCTGGTTTCGGAAGTGTTGAAGCTGTCGATTGTTTCCTTGCCTAAAATTTCCGATATTTCTTTGAGCGTCGTTTTCTCCTTGCCGCCCAAGAAAAGCGTGGTGTCGCAGTTGCCGACTATGGTATCGGCGTTGTCCTTGTAAATGGCTTTTAGCTGTGACTGGCTCTGCAAGATGATTGACGCGGATATTTCCCGGCTCCTTATGGTGGCTATGAGCTTTTCAAACTTCGGTATCTGCCCGATATTCGCAAATTCATCAAGTAAGCACCGTACATGGACGGGAAGCCGCCCGCCGTACACATCATCTGCCTTGTCGCACAAGAGGTTGAATAGCTGTGTGTAGAGGATACTCACGACAAAGTTAAAGGTATCGTCGGTGTCACTGATAATGACGAAAAGGGCGGTCTTTCTGTCGCCTATGGTGTCAAGCTCCATTTCGTCGGTTTCCATAAGCTCGCGCAGCTCCTTAATGTCGAATGGGGCTAACCTCGCGCCGCATGAGATAAGTATGCTTTTTGCTGTCTTGCCCGCCGCAAGTTTGTATTTTTTGTACTGCTTGACCGCGAAATGCTCCGGGTCTTTTTCTTCCAGACGTTCAAACATGAGGTCAACCGGGTTCTGGAAGTCCTCGTCGTCCTCGCGGGCTTCCGACGCATTTATCATTTCAAGCAGCGTCGTGAAGTTCTTTTCCTCGTCCGGGGCTTCGTACCAGATATAGCCGATTAGCGCGGTGTAGTAGAGCTTTTCCGCTTTCACCCAAAAATCCTCGCCGGATTTCTCCCCGTCGCCTTTGGTGTTGGCGATAATGGTATTGACTAACTTCAAAATATCCTTTTCGCTCCGCAGATAGGCAAAGGGATTGTATTTCATGGATTTCTTGAAGTTAATCGTATTCAGCACTTTTATCCGATAGCCGCCCCGCTGTAAGAGCTTCCCGCACTCGATTAAGACGGTGCCTTTCGGGTCTGTGACAACATAGCTGCTGTGCATTTGCATGAGCGACGGTTTGACAAAAAACCTTGTCTTGCCGCTGCCGGAACCGCCGATTACAAGGATATTTTTGTTCCTTGCATACTTTGGCTGCTTCGGGCGGCTGTTCATGGTGAGCCGTTCCGTCTGTGTGAGGGGGATATTGTTCTCAAATACCGGGTCTGTGTACGGCTTTATGTCCTCGGCTGTCCCCCAACGTGCAGAGCCGTATTCCATGCCTTTCCGGTACTTCTTCGCGTTCTTGCCCTTGACGTAGATAATCAGCCGGACAATGACCGCCCCTGCAATGCCGATAAGCAAATCGACGGGGTGAAAACTCGGCGCGATACTGGAAAAGGCGGCGGTAAAACCGTCCCCAAGATGTAGCAGCTTTGCGCTTGCGTCCGCGCCGAGGGAAAGCCGGACAGCCGCGCCCACTTTATCAAAGAGCCAGACAAAGAGCAGATAGGGGAGATTGAGGATAAGCAGCTTCTTGATTTCCGGCTTCATAATTCCCGCCCCCTGTCTTTGTTTTTTACTTTCTCTCGCTGTGCGTTTCTGCCCTGTGCGGCTTCTTTAAGGCTTGTCAGCAGCTTTCGGATAGAGGGCTTCCTGTCCTGTGTCAGCTTCTTTGCGGAAAACTCCTTAAAGGCTGCGGTCAGCACGTCCGCGTCCCGCCCCTTGAAGAAAACAAGATAGCGGGGCGGGCTTTCCGTCGTGTCCTTTTTCAGCGCGAAGTCGATACCGTACTTTTTCGCCGTACTCTCAAAGGCTTTGATATTGTCTTTTGTAATCTCAATGTTGGAAACGCCCGCGTTCTGCTTCATAAGCTGCTTTAAGCTCTGCTTGCCCTGTGGCTGTTTCGTAAGCTGCTTTTTGCCCTTTGACAGAATGGCTTTCATTGCCTTTTGGAGCGTCTGCGCGGTCAGCTTCCCGGTCTTGATGTAAAGGGCTATGGTCTTTTCGTTTACTTCGTCCTGCAATTTCTCGCGTCCTCCTTTCGCGTTTCTTTATGGGGCGGCGGTCAGATACGCACCCGCAGCCCATTCAAATCCTCGGCTCTGATACCCACAAGATACCAGTTGTCGCCATACTCAATCCGGGTAGGCTTCCACTTGCCCCGCACGAACACGTCAAAGCACTCCCCGCAATGCAGCCCGCCATAGTAAGTATTGAGGTCAAAGCGAATGTCGTAACGGTCAGTGCGCTCGTCAAATACCAATGCTCCTGTTCTCTGTGCCATAATAAAATCCTCCTTTTGTTGTTTACAGGCTTTCGCCCGGTTTGAATGAATAGGGGTCGTGCGGCTCCTGTGGCGCAAGTGCGCCGCTTGCCATGTCATGGGCGACAAGGGAAGTGTAATAGTTGCCGATTGTGGACGGGGCATTGAAAAGGGCTGCTTTCAGATATTGCTTGATGTTGCGGATTTTGGTTGTGTTCTCCCGCATACAGTCAAGCACAAAGCGGATATGCTCGCCGTCCAGTTTCATAAACTTTGACTTCACAAGCTCTGCCGGGTAGTCGTCCCCCGCAATCCGCACCCGCTTTCTGGCGGTGCATACCGTTTCAAGCATGAGGTCTACAATCTCGTCAAGCCTGTCCCCGTCAAATTTCATGTCCTGTTTGAGAATGTCGTAGTCGATATTGTCCTTGATGATTTCCCGGTATATCTCTACTGCGCTCTGTGCTGCCGCTTCCGTTCCTTTCCGTTCCGGCGGCGTAGCCGCTCCCCCGCAAGGTGAGGGGTTAGGGGAAAGGATAGGAATGGAATGGGTACTTGATAAATCCGTATTTGATTTTTCTTTTTTTGGTAAGT
Organism: Blautia sp. AF19-13LB; assembly: GCF_003479105.1. Classification (NCBI taxonomy): domain Bacteria; kingdom Bacillati; phylum Bacillota; class Clostridia; order Lachnospirales; family Lachnospiraceae; genus Blautia; species Blautia sp. AF19-13LB. The sequence goes on along the minus strand of NZ_QUGO01000010.1, from coordinate 161,523 downwards.
CAGTTCTTTGTATATCTTTATTTAATTGCGTTGGATTTTCCAACGTAGGTTTTTCCAATGTTGGTTTTCCCTGTGTTGGATTATCCAATGTTGGATTTTCCAATGTAGGTAAATCCGGCGTAGGCGGCTGCGGCTGCTCGAATATCACATAGTCCGCGCCCCGCAAGCGTCCTTTCTCGTCGCGCTCCCTTGAACGGACGATATACCCGGCGCGTTCAAGCTCCCGTATGGCTTCGCGGATAGCGTCTATCTTCTCCCGGTTGATAAGGGATAAGCCTTTCAAGGTGTAGTCCCAATCTTCGGGGAGTGACAGCATTTGCGACAACAGCCCCTTTGCCTTTAGAGAAAGCTCCTTGTTGCGTAGGTGGTGGTTGCTCATTACGGTGTAGCCCTTGTTTCGTTCCACCCGGAAAACTGCCATAGTAAATCACTCCTTTTGCTGTGGATTTGTTACGCAGTAGAAGCGCGGTTTCGGGGGATAAGGTATAAATCCCTTGCCGCGTCAGATACGCGCCCGGAAAGCCGCTTGTAGCAAGGCTTTTTCTGCCCCTACTGCGTAACAAAGGGCATGAAAAAAGCGGCGTTCCTGTTCTCCCTGTGTAGAGAGTGGGAAACGCCGCTTTTGCGTCGTATTCAGTTTTTAGTACAATACCCGGCTTGTCCGTCGCTCGAAAAACCTTGATTTTCCAGTGTTTTCAAAAGTATCGTTATCTAACGTCAGCTTTCAATCGTCCCGGTGTGCAGGAGGGCTTTGAGCTTGTCAAGCAGGGGCTTGTAGGCTGCTGGCTGGTCAAAGACCTCAGCCGATTTGGTCGTGACTATCTGACTGTTGGACAATATACGGATATTATCTTTCCGAGCTACGATGTCCGCTTTATCGCCGTAAATGACGGTGTGGACAGCAACCGGGGAGACAGCGAGGGCTTCGCCGCAATCCGTAATCTGTTCAACGAGTGGTATCCCCGTGATACCAGCAAGAAAGTCCGTGTCAGTTTGCGGCAGAGAGGAACCAGTGGGAAGCACATGGGCAAACCGCCCTACGGATACCGCTGTGACCCGGAGGACAAGGATCACTGGATTCTGGATGAAGAAGCGGCTCCGGTAGTCAAGCTCATCTTCGACCTTTGCATTGACGGCAAAGGCCCGGAGCAGATTGCAAGGATTCTGGAAGAAAAGCAGATTCTGACCGCAAAAGCTCTGTATGCCAAGCGAAAGAAAAAGCCGATGCCGGAAAGACCGTACCACTGGAGCAACCAGTCCATTGTAGGGATTTTGGAACGGCAGGAGTACACAGGCTGTACCTGCAACTTCAAGACTTATTCCAAGTCCTACAAGCTGAAAAAGCGGATTCCCAATGAGCCGGAGAATATGTTTTATCTGCCGGACACACAGGAAGCGATTGTATCTCAGGCACAGTTTGACAGGGTGCAGGAACTGAGGAAAAACAAACGCCGCCCCGCAAAAGCGGAACGGCAGGGATTGTTCTCAGGGCTTCTGTTTTGTGCCGATTGCGGCGGCAAGCTCCACTTTGCCACAAGCAAAAGCTTTGAGGGCAAGCAGGATCACTACGTCTGCAACAACTACAAGAGCAACCGTGGTACTTGTACTGCCCACTATATCCGGGAAGATGTGCTTCGTGAAATCGTTCTGGAACGCATCCGGGCAGTCAATGAGTATATCCGAAGCGATGTGGACGGTTTTCAGGAGGAATGGCTGCAATGCCGCAGGACTGACCAGGAGCGCAGCATCCGGGATGACAAAAAGAAGCTGGAACAGGCAAAGAAACGCCTTGCCGATCTGGATGTCATCATCTCCCGGCTGTACGAGGACTATGTTCTTGGAAATCTCAATCAGGACAGATACAGAAAGATGTCTGCGGACTATGAAGCCGAACAGGAACGGTTAAAGCTCGAAATTGAAGTTATCGAAGAATGGGTGGAACAGCGGGAAGAAATGAATGACGGTCTGGATGCCTTTATCGCCCTGACACAGAAATATGTGGATGTGGAGGAACTGACACAGACCATCGTGAACGAGTATATCAAGAAGATCGTTGTCTATGCCCCGGACAAGTCCAGCGGCAAGCGCAAGCAGAAAGTGAAGATTTTTTTCAACTTTGTGGACGATGTGGATATTCCCGTTATTTCCGAGCCTATTGTCACACAAACAACCTATGAACGCAGAAAAACGGCGTGACCTTCGGGTCACACCGTTCTCTGCGACAAAATAGTTACTTGTCACTATTAAGCCTTGATTTTCCGGGCTTTTTGAACCATTTTGATATAGTCTGAGCAGTCGATTATCTCTTGCTGAACTGCGGAGCGCGACGAGCTGCTTTGAGGCCGTACTTCTTACGCTCTTTCATTCTAGGATCACGAGTCAGGAATCCTGCTTTTTTCAGAACTGGTCTGTAGTCGTTATCTACAGTCAGAAGGGCACGTGCAACACCGTGACGGATTGCTCCTGCCTGTCCTGTGTATCCGCCGCCGTGAACGTTTACGATCACGTCAAATTTATCAGCGGTCTCTGTAGCTGCCAGAGGCTGACGAACGATAACTTTCAGGGTCTCCAGACCAAAATACTCATCGATGTCTCTTTTATTGATGGTAACTTTACCAGTTCCCGGTACAAGATATACTCTTGCGATAGATTTTTTTCTTCTTCCGGTTCCGTAATATTTTGCGCTAGCCAATGTTCTTTACCTCCCTATTAAAATGTTAATACTTCTGGTTTCTGAGCTGCATGAGCGTGCTCTGCACCAGCGTATACGTGAAGTTTTGTGAACATCTGTCTTCCAAGAGGTCCTTTTGGAAGCATGCCTTTCACTGCAAGTTCAACAACCTTCTCCGGTTTCTTAGCCATCATCTCACGAAGAGTAGCTTCTTTCATTCCACCAACATAATCGGAGTGGCTGTAATAGATCTTCTGATCCAGTTTTTTACCGGTTACTGCTACTTTATCAGCGTTGATTACGATTACGTAATCACCAGTATCTACGTGTGGAGTGTACTCCGGTTTGTTTTTTCCACGTAATACTTTTGCTACTTCAGATGCCAGACGTCCTAATGTACATCCTTCTGCATCAACAACATACCATTTTCTTTCAATCTTATCTGGATTTGCCATAAAGGTGTTCATGGATATAACCTCCTGTGAAAAATTCAATTTACTGTTTCATGTATATAGGAAACCGCCTTACCGGGGCTTATGGCATCGGCGTTTTCAAACTACGTCACACATTTAGTAATTATATTATACGGATTTTGGAATGTCAACTGTTTTTTACCCATATTTTGCATTTTTTCGCAAACTGCGAGTCCCGTTTTGCGGAAAATACAGACCACTTATGTCTTTACTCGAAATCCCATTCGGGATACCGGATCTGCACCAGGGTCAGCCCCTCCGGCCTTGCCGTTGCTCCCGCCATTTTTCGATCCTTCGCCGCAAGAATTTCTTTTACTTTCTCCGGCGGATAATCACCCTTTCCAACCTCAAGCAGTGTTCCGGTGATAATCCGCACCATATTGTAGAGAAAACCGTTTCCAGTGATCCGGAAGCGGATCAGATCGTCTTCTTTTTCCAAACTCGTTTCATAGATGGTACGGACCGTGTCGGTCACCTCCGGTTTGGCTGTTGCAAAGCTTTTAAAATCATGCATGCCAACCAGATACGATGCTGCCTGCCGCATCGCATCCACATCCAGCGGACCGTACCAGAAATAGGAATTCAGTCTCCGCGTCGGATCTGCAAATGTGCGGTTCAAAATCCTGTATTCATATGTTTTGACTGTTGCGGTAAAACGCGGGTGAAAGTCCGGCGGCACTTCGGATGATCCCTGAATACGGATATCTGCCGGAAGCCGTGTGTTGAGTGCAAATGCGATGCGGTCCGCCGGCATTCTCGCATCCGTATCAAATACCGCAACATTGCCGAGAGCATGTACCCCGGCGTCGGTCCGGCTTGCGCCGATGCAGGCCGTTTTCTTCGCAAAAAGATCGGAAAGAGCCTGGTTTAATACTTCCTGTACTGTAATGCCGTTTGGCTGCACCTGCCATCCACAGTAATTTGTGCCGTCATACGCTACAATCAGCTTAATTCTGCGCATTCTTCTCCTCCGTTTTCGCCAAAATCAGAGTCCACACACGCGAAGGCCAATACTGCACACAAGGTATGCCATAAGGACGCCATACGCCGCATAATCGCGCGTCTGATACCGAAGCGGCTTCATCTGTGTTCTTCCCTCTCCTCCGTGGTAGCAGCGTGCTTCCATTGCCAGCGCCAGATCATTTGCACGGCGGAAGGCTGAAATAAACAGCGGCACCAGAAGCGGCACCATGTTCTTTACTCTCTGGATAATATTTCCGCTCTCAAAATCCGCGCCGCGCGCCATCTGCGCTTTCATAATCTTGTCTGTCTCTTCCAGGAGAATCGGGATAAAACGGAGTGCGATTGACATCATCATGGAAATCTCATGCACCGGCACATGGATTTTTTTCAATGGTCCGAGCAGGCTTTCGAGTGCATCCGTCAGCTGGTTCGGTGTTGTCGTCAGCGTCATCAGCGAAGAGCCGATCATCAGGAAAATCAGACGCACCGACATACGGCATGCCATAGCCACACCCTCACGGGTGATCGTAATTTTCCAGATACGGACGAGCACCTCACCCGGCGTAAATAAGATGTTAAACACCATCGTAATCGCAAGCAGCACAAAAATTGATTTCAGACCCTTCGTGATAAATTTGAACGGTACCTTCGACAGTTTAATCATCACCGCAAGGAATACGGTTCCAAGCAGATAGCCCCAATTGTGGAACAAAAAGAGGGAAACGACATAAACGATCGTTCCTACAAATTTCACACGCGGGTCAAGCCGGTGCAGAATAGAATCTGCCGGGTAATACTGTCCCAGAGTAATATCTCTTAACATACTTCTGCTCCTTTTTTCCCGTTTTTCTTCTGACTTTCCAGTGCCGCAAGAATCGTATCGCGTGCCTCCTCAACCGTCGTCGCCGTTACGTCCACGTCCATGCCGTGTTCCTTTAGCGCATGCATAATATACGTCATCTGCGGCGCCGCAAGACCGATTTTCTCGAGCTCTTTATAGTGAGCGAAGACTTTCTTCGGTGTATCGTCAAACGCCACATGACCGTGGTTCATGACAATAATCCGCTCTACATATTTTGCAATATCCTCCATGCTGTGCGATACGAGCACGACCGAAATGCCGCGCGTCTTATGCAGCAATGCAAGCTGATCGAGGATTTCATCGCGTCCCTTCGGATCAAGGCCTGCAGTCGGCTCGTCAAGCACCAGAAAATCCGGGTTCATGGCAAGCACACCGGCAATCGCAACACGACGTTTCTGACCTCCGGAGAGTTCAAACGGCGATTTTTCATACATTTCCTTTGGAAATCCGACATGATCCAGCGCCTCTTCCGCCCGTTTTCTGCATTCCTCCGGTGAAAGTCCCTGATTTTTCGGTCCGAAGCAGACATCTGTGATCACATCCGTCTCAAAAAGCTGATGCTCCGGGTACTGAAAAACCAGTCCCACATGGCTTCGAAGCTCTCTTAGCGAATATCCTTCTTTCCAGATATCCTCTCCGTTATACAGCACCCGTCCCAATGTCGGGCGGATCAGACCGTTCAAATGCTGCACAAGCGTCGATTTTCCGCTTCCCGTATGGCCGATAATCCCAACAAACTGGCCATTCGGAATTTCAAGATTGATATGCTCCAGGGCGTGCATTTCATATGCCGTTCCCGGGCTGTATGTGTACGTTACATCTTCAAGTTTCAATGACATAATGCATTCACCAGTTCTTCAATGGTCAAAATTCCCTCCGGGAGATCTACACCATTTTTTCTCAATTCATAAGCCAACAGTGTCACTTGGGGTACATCAAGACGGAGTTCTTTTAATTTCTCCACTTCGGAAAAAATCTCCCTTGGCGTCCCCTGCATTACCAGCTTACCGTTGTCCATAACGAACACACGGTCCGCAAAAACAACCTCTTCCATGTAATGCGTAATCAGAATAACCGTAACGCCCTTTTCTTCATTCAGCTTACGCACAGCGCGAAGAACCTCTTTTCGTCCGTTCGGATCCAGCATCGCGGTTGGTTCATCAAGAACAATACATTCCGGCTGCATAGCCATCACTCCTGCAATTGCAACCCTCTGTTTCTGACCTCCCGAGAGCTTATTCGGAGAGTGGGCCCGGTAGGAAATCATCCCGGTCGCCGTAAGGCTCTCCTCCACCCGTTTCCAGATTTCATCGGTCGGGACACCCAGATTTTCCGGTCCAAAGCCGACATCCTCTTCCACCACATTTCCGATGATCTGGTTATCCGGGTTCTGGAATACCATACCGGCTTTCTGGCGGATCTTCCAGACATCCTCCTCATCTGTCGTCTTCATATCGTCCACCCACATGGTGCCTTCTGTAGGCACCAGCAGAGCGTTGATATGTTTCGCAAGCGTTGATTTTCCGCTTCCGTTATGCCCGAGCACCGCGATAAACTGTCCCTTCTGGATTTCCAGACTGACGTCCTCGATCGCTTTTGTTACTTCCGGCTCCTGTCCTTCCTCCTCATAACGGAGGTATTCATACCCAAGGCCTGCCGCACGTATCATACCCATGACATTATTCCCCGCTTTCTTCTGCATCCGAGCGGATTTCATCAATCAGATTCCAGATCTCCTCGCGTCCCTGTTTTGTCTCTGCAGAAAACGGAATCACAATCGTATCTTTCTCAACCTCCAGCGTCTCGCGGATCAGCTTGATCTGCTTCTGAAGCTGGCTGCGCTTGATCTTGTCCAGCTTCGTCGCAATGATGATCGGCTGATAGCCGTTTCGAAGAATCCAGTTGTACATGATGCGATCGTTGTTGGACGGTGCATGACGGATATCAATCAGAAGAAATACTGCGTGCAGCATTTTTGACTGATGCAGATAATCCTCGATCAGCTTGCCCCATTTTGCTTTAACCTCCTCGGAGGCTCTCGCAAAACCGTATCCCGGCAAATCCACCAGATACATTTCCTCATTGATGTGGTAGTAGTTGATCGTCTGTGTTTTTCCCGGCTGCGCACTGGTACGCGCCAGTGATTTCCGATTCATCAGGGCATTGATGAGAGAAGATTTTCCAACATTGGATTTTCCCGCAAATGCCACTTCCACCTGACCGGTATCCGGCAGTTTACTGGTGATTCCGCAGACATGCTGCAGCTCTACCTGTTTAATTACCATACTTTTCTTCTCCTGTTTTTTGCATCTTCTGGCCTTACTTCTTTTCCACAAGTGCCAGTTTTAATACCTGTTCCATGCTGCCGACAAATTCGATCTGCAGTCCGTCTGTGATCTCCGCATCCAGTTCTCTTACATCCGGCTCATTTTTCTCCGGAACGAGAACCATATGGATACCGGCTTTCTTTGCCGCCAGCAGCTTCTCTTTTAAGCCGCCGATCGGAAGCACACGGCCGCGGAGCGTAATCTCTCCGGTCATCGCAACGTCTGCTTTTACCGGAACCTTTGTGATCGCGGAAACCATCGCCGTCGCCATCGTAATACCGGCAGACGGGCCATCTTTTGGAACGGCTCCCTCCGGAATATGAATGTGGATGTCGTGTTTCTCGAAAAATTCTTTCGGAATCTTATACTGCTCTGCCACGGAACGAATAAAGCTGATGCCCGCCTGCGCAGACTCCTTCATCACATCGCCGAGCTGGCCGGTCAGCAGAAACTCTCCTTTTCCCGGCATCACATTGACCTCGATCTGCAGCGTATCGCCGCCGACTGCCGTCCAGGCAAGACCGCGCACAATACCAATCTCCGGTTTTTCGTTGGCCGGCTGGAACTCATACCTCTCTTTTCCGAGGAACTCTTCCAGGTTTTCTTTCGTCACAACAACCTCTTTTACCTGTTCCTCGAGAATCTTTCTCGCACTCTTTCTGCAGATTCTGCCGATCTGGCGCTCCAGGGAGCGGACACCGGCCTCTCTGGTGTAGCCGCTGATCACTTCCATCAGCGCCTCATCCTCGATCACAAGCTGTGCTTCTTTCAGACCGTTCGCCTTCTTCTGCTTCGGAACGAGATGTTCTTTTGCGATATGGAACTTCTCGTTTTCCGTATAGCTTGAAATTTCAATCACTTCCATACGGTCCAGCAACGGACGCGGAATGTTCTGAATATCATTTGCGGTTGCAATAAAGAGCACCTCCGAAAGGTCGATCGGAAGCTCTACGTAATGATCGGCAAATTTATTATTCTGCTCGGAATCGAGGACCTCAAGAAGCGCGGAAGAGGTATCTCCCTTGTAATCTGCACTTACTTTGTCGATCTCGTCGAGCAGCATCAACGGATTTTTCACCTTCGCCTGATGGAGTCCCGCCGCAATGCGTCCCGGCATCGCGCCGATGTAGGTTCTTCTGTGGCCGCGGATCTCCGCCTCATCCCGCACACCGCCGAGACAGATGCGGACGTATTTTTTATTCAGGGCTCGCGCCACGCTTCTCGCAATCGAGGTCTTACCGGTTCCCGGAGGGCCTGCCAGGCAGAGAATCGGGCTCTCGCCTTTCTTCGTCAGGGTGCGTACGGCCAGGAATTCGAGGATTCTCTCTTTTACTTTCGAAAGACCGTAGTGATCTTCCTCCAGAATCTCGCGTGCTCTTGCCAGATCTTGATTGTCACGGGATGCCTTATCCCACGGAAGCCCCAGCAGTGTCTCGATATAGCCGCGGATCACGCCTGCCTCGGACGGATTGTTGGCCGAATTTTCCAGACGGTGAATCTCCTCGGAAATCCGCTCTTTTACCTCTTTGGAGGCTTTGAGCTTCTCAAGCTGCTTCTTATAATTTTCAATCTCGGTCCGGGAATTGTCCTCGCCGAGTTCCTCGCGGATGACTTTAAGCTGCTCGCGCAGAATATAATCACGCTGGTTCTTATCGATCCGCTCTTTGATTTTTCCCTGAATCTCCGAACGGATCTCCTGAATCTGAATCTCGTTGGCGATCATGACGCAGAGCGTATCATACCGCTCGGAAAGCTCCACAGCCTCCAGCAGTTTCTGGCGGTTTACGTAGTCGAGGGGCAGATTCATGCAGATCTGGTCCACCAGCTTTCCAACTTCTTCGGTTCCGAGGATCTGGCCTGCCAGTTCCTTGCTGACTTTCTGCGTCTGCTCGCAGTAGACGGCAAACAGCTCTTTTAAGTTGCGCAGCATTGCCTCCTGCTCGATATCGGAAAACTGCATTTCGTCCGAGCCGGTAAACAGCGCCACCTCGGCGCGGAGATACTCGCTCTCCTCTTCCTCGAAGTTCAGCAGTTCTGCGCGTCTTTCTGCTTCTACGAGAATCCGAAGAACATCCTTTGGCATTCTCACAACCTGTTTGATGACCGCAATTGTTCCAATTTTATACACATCAAGCAGACCCGGTACTTCCGTATCCGGGTCTTTCTGTGTAATCAGGAAAATTTTCTGGTCTCCCAGCATCGCCTCCTCGACCGCACGAACCGATTTAGGTCTGCTGATATCAAAATGTACAATCATATCCGGCAAAATCGTTGTTCCACGCAGCGCAATCGCCGGTAATACTTTTGTCACTTCTTCCATTTAAGTTTCCTCCTGCGTTTTTCAGGCGGTTTCCGGTCTTCCGGATCTTCTTCCCATATTCCGCCGTGGAACAGGGGCCGGTTCGCCGTGAATAATCTCCGGCTCCGCCTTCTTTTCTACAGCGTCCTTGGTGATGACGCATTCTTTTGTCGTATTGTCCGACGGGATCTCATACATCAGATCCATCATCGTATCTTCCATGATTGCGCGGAGACCTCTGGCGCCTGTTTTCCGCTCCAGGGATTTCTTTGCAATCGCTTCGAGTGCATCTTCTTTGAAGTCAAGCTGTACGCCGTCCAGCTCAAACAGCTTCTTGTACTGTTTGACCAGAGAATTCTTCGGCTCAACCAGAATCTTCATCAGGGCCGTCTCATCCAGAGAATTTAACGTAACGACAATCGGCACACGTCCGACAAACTCCGGAATCAGGCCGAACTTGGTCAGATCCTGCGGCATGACCTGACGGAGCAGATCTCCGACATTCTCATCTTTTGCATGGCCGATCGGATTGTTGAATCCGATGGATTTCGTATCCTGTCTCGTCTCGATGATCTTCTCGAGTCCTTCGAATGCACCGCCGCAGATAAAGAGGATATTCGTCGTATCAATCTGAATAAACTCCTGATGCGGATGCTTTCTTCCGCCCTGCGGCGGAACGGAAGCTACAGTTCCCTCCAGGATTTTCAGCAGTGCCTGCTGTACACCCTCGCCGGAAACATCTCGTGTGATCGAAGCGTTTTCGGATTTTCTTGTGATTTTATCGATCTCATCGATGTAGATGATGCCGTGCTCAGCGCGCTCGATATCATAGTCTGCTGCCTGAATGAGGCGGAGCAGAATGTTTTCTACGTCCTCGCCGACATAACCTGCCTCGGTGAGCGCCGTTGCGTCTGCAATTGCAAACGGAACGTTGATCAGTTTGGCCAGTGTCTGTGCCAGATACGTTTTTCCGGAACCGGTCGGTCCGAGCATCAGAATGTTGCTCTTCTGCAGTTCGATGTCGGAGGATGCACCGGAAAGCACTCGTTTGTAATGGTTGTAAACAGCAACGGAGAGCACTTTTTTCGCCTCATCCTGTCCGATTACGTAGTCATCCAGAAATGCTTTGATTTCCTTTGGTTTGATCAGGTTGATCTCGTCGGTATCCTGCTCGCCGTACAGATCCTCAAATTCTTCCTGAATGATCTCCGAGCAGATTGCCACGCAGTCATCACAGATGTATGCCCCGTCCGGGCCTGCGATCAGCTTGCGTACCTGGTCTTCTGTCTTTCCGCAGAAAGAGCAGCGGATCTTGGTATCATTCCCTTTTATAGCCATCGTTTTCTTCCTTTCAACATATTACAACTAAACCTTATCGCCGGATAAGGCAAAAGGTGCCACAAAAGCCTCATTGCCGGAACTACGCTTTTGGACACCTTTCCTCTCTTATCGGTTCGTAATTACATTATCAATCAGACCGTATGCTTTTGCTTCCTCTGCGGACATGTAGTTGTCACGCTCGGTATCGATCTCAATCTGTTCCAGCGGTTTTCCTGTATTTGCCGCCAGAATTTCATTTAATTTCCGTTTGGTTTTCAGAATCTGTTCTGCAACGATTTTGATCTCGGTTGCCTGACCCTGTGCACCGCCGGATGGCTGATGAATCATGATTTCAGAGTTTGGCAGAGCCATTCTCTTTCCTTTGGTACCGCCGGCAAGAAGGAATGCTCCCATGCTGGCAGCCATACCGATACAGATCGTGGATACATCACATTTGATGTACTGCATCGTATCATAGATAGCAAGTCCTGCGCTTACAGAACCTCCCGGACTGTTGATATACATGTGGATATCTTTTCCCGGATCTTCAGACTCTAGGAACAGAAGCTGTGCAACGATCAGGTTTGCCGATACGTCAGTGACTTCCTCTCCCAGAAAAATAATACGGTCGTTCAGCAGTCTTGAATAAATATCGTAACTTCTCTCTCCCCTGCTTGTCTGCTCGATGACATAAGGTACAAAACTCATTCAATTGCCTCTCTTTCCGAGGTCTTACGCCTCTTTTGCGCTGTCGGCCATGAGAGTTACTGCTTCCTGAACAGCGAGATCTTTCTTCATCTGCTCTTTCTCATATTCGCCAACGAGCTCTTTGAATTTATCCAGCTCCATTTTGTACATTTCAGCCATTTTAGCCAGCTCTTCGTCCAGCTTCTCATCGCTGATCTGGATGTTCTCTGCTTCTGCAACTTTCTCAAGTACCAGTCTGCTCTCGATTCTCTTAACAGTCTGCGGTTTCATCTGCTCTTTTAAGGAATCAACGGTAGCGCCTGTAAACTGCATGTACTGCTCCATGGACAGACCCTGGGACTGGATTCTTCTTGCGAAATCGTCAACCATGTTCTCTACCTGCGTATCGATCATAGCTTCCGGAATCTCCATTGTTGCGTTCTCTACTGCTTTATCTACGACAGCGTTCTCTTTTTCTGTCTTAGCCTGCTCTTCTTTTTTCTTGGTCAGGTTGTCTTTGATTTCTTTTTTGTACTCATCCAGAGTATCGAACTCGGAAACGTCTTTTGCGAAGTCGTCATCAAGTGCCGGAAGCTCTTTTGCTTCGATTTTGTGGATGGTGCATTTGAATACTGCTGCTTTTCCAGCAAGCTCTTCTGCCTGATAATCCTCTGGGAAAGTAACGTTTACTTCCTTCTCCTCTTCCAGAGCTGCGCCAACGAGCTGCTCTTCGAATCCCGGAATGAAGGAATGGGAGCCAAGGGTCAGCGGATAATCTTTTCCAGCGCCGCCGTCGAACGGAACGCCGTCTACAGAACCTTCGAAGTCAAGTGTAACGGTATCTCCGTCTGCTGCCGGACGATCCTCTACATTGATGGTTCTTGCATTTTTCTCCTGCTCTTTTTTCAGCTCAGCTTCTACTTCTTCATCTGTAACGGTTGTGTCAGCTTTTGCTACTTCCAGACCTTTGTACTCGCCAAGGGTAACTTCCGGTTTTACTGCTACAGTTGCGGTAAAGATGAAAGCTTTGCCTTTTTCGATCTGCTCTACGTTGATCTCCGGACGGGATACGATGTCCAGTTTGCTCTCTTCTGCTGCTTTGGAATACTCTTCCGGAACAAGGCTGTTTACAGCATCCTCATAGAATACTGCCGGGCCATACATTTTTTCTACCATAGCTCTCGGAACTTTTCCTTTACGGAAGCCCGGAACGCTGATGTTCTTTTTCTGTTTCTGGTAAGCTTTCTCCAGTGCTTTCTCTAATTCTTCAGCCGGAACCTCAATGGTAAGTTTGGCCATATTCTTTTCTAAATTTTCGACCTGTACACTCATTTTATCAATTTCCTCCTTGATTTATCTGAAAAGCGGCAGAAAACCTGCACACCTCTCCATTCTACAGTCATTTATCGAGTATAGCATACTCTTTTCAAAAACGCCAGTGATTTTTTTATATTTCTGTGGTTTTTAGGCTTTTTTTTAGCAATGAAATACGATTTTTTCCGCCATTTCTTTTGCTTTGTCCTCTCCCTGCAGAACACGGATCAGCTCCAGTGCGAAGTCAGTGGCTGCTCCCATGCCGCGGCCGGTGGTCACATTTTTGTCGGTGACTGCCGGTACATCGAGTACGTTTGCGCCTGCCAGCTTTTCTTCAAATCCCGGGAAGCAGACGGCGTTTTTATCTTTTAAGATGCCCATCACACCAAGGATGCTCGGCGCTGCGCAGATGGCTGCCAGTTTCTTTCCCTGATCGTCATAGGAACGGATCAGCGCTGCGAGCGTCTCGTTTCCGGCCAGATTTAATGTACCCGGCATTCCGCCCGGAAGTACCAGCATGTCTCCGTCATCAAACTCTCCCTCTTCGATGGTTTCATCTGCAAGAATGGTGATTTTGTGGGATCCTGTTACTTCTTTTCTTCCCATAATAGAAACGGTGCATACGTCTTCTCCGGCTCTGCGCAGCAGATCCACCGGGGTCAGTGCCTCAATCTCTTCACATCCGTCTGCCAGAAATACATAAATCTTTGCCATGGTTTTGTCCTCCTGTGTTGTATGATCAGTCTCGTGTGTTTTGTCACGTGATATTCTCTGCTTTTCTTTGTAACAAACCGCCGCTATTATACCACATTTTTCCGCAGAATGCTTGCATTTCATAAAAATTTCAGGACTTTTTTCGCAAAAAGCCGGATTTCGCTTAACATCACGGGAAAAGCATGGTAAACTCTTGAAAAAAGCAGTGATGCAATCACGAGAAGGAGTCTCTTTTATGGAAATCGAACGCAAATACCTTCTGGATCAGCTTCCGGAAAATCTTACAAGCTATCCATGTAAAAAAATCGAGCAGGGCTATCTTTCCACCGAACCGGTTGTCCGCATCCGCCGCTCTGACGACGAATATTATCTGACCTACAAGTCAAAAGGGCTGATGGTGCGTGAAGAGTATAATCTTCCGCTCACAAAGGAATCCTACCTGCATCTGCGGGAAAAGGCAGACGGCGTTCTCATCTCAAAAACACGCTATCTGCTGCCGCTTACCGGAACGGATCTGACGATCGAGCTCGATGTCTTTGATGCGCCGTATGAAGGCCTTTACCTCGCAGAGGTGGAGTTTCCGGACGAAGCATCCGCAAACGCCTTTGTTCCTCCGGTATGGTTTGGAAAGGATGTAACCTATTCTTCCGATTATCACAACAGTACGCTCAGTAAAGGAAAAAAACTATAAATTACCAGAAAAAAATCCCGGTGCCTTTTCCACGGCTGCCGGGATTTTTCCGCTCGTTTGTTTTTTTACTCTTTTTTGTGCTTGCTTTTTGCTTGTTTTGGTTTGTTTTTTTGTGCATACATTCTTTATTTTTGCTGCTTTCACATTAGCGTCATTCTGTCAAAGCGGCGGTGCTGCTCCTTCTAATCCACTCCCTTTGATTTCCGGATGCAGGCTCGTGTTGCATCAATAACAGCACTTCTCAGGTTCTCCCGCTCCAGTACGGCAACCGCTTCGATGGTGGTTCCGCCTGGCGAGCAGACCATGTCTTTTAATTCTCCCGGGTGCATTCCTGTCTCGAGAAGCATTTTGGCGCTTCCAAGGACAGACTGTGCAGCAAATTCATATGCCTGTTTTCTCGGCATTCCTTCGGCTACGGCCGCATCTGCAAGAGCCTCCAGGAAAAGAAATACGTACGCCGGCGAGCTTCCGCTGACACCTGTGACGGTATCCATCAGATACTCCGGAACAACTTCTGCGCGGCCAAAGCTTTTCAGGAGGGTTAAAACGAGCTGCAGCTCTTCCTCCGTCACGAGATCATTGGCACAGACGCCGGTCATTCCTTCTCCGACGAGTGCTGGTGTGTTTGGCATGGTGCGAATTAACTTTGTTGGTTTTCCGATTTCTGTACCCAGCCATTGTAAAGACTTACCGGGAAGAATCGATACGATAATCTTCTCGGGTGAGATGAAGTTTTTGACGAGGTTTATTATATTTTTTATTTGGTTTGGCTTTACTGCCAGGAATACAAGATCGGATCCGGCTACGACCGCTTCGTTCTCCATAGTCGCCTGGACTCCAAACTGGTTGGTCAAGCGTTCCACACTTTTCTCCGTGCGGACCGATACCAGAATGTCATCTGCAGATACAACTCCTTTTTGGATCATTCCGCCAATCATGGCACTCGCCATGTTGCCGCCGCCGATAAAACCTACTTTCATGTCTGTTCGCCTCCGTATGCCTGTGTTGTAAAAAATATATGCGACACCCATAGTATGCAACAAAATTTACTTTTTTGCAATACTTTTTCTCTATTTTTCTGCTTTTCTTTTGCAATTTTCTTTATTTTTTTCGAATTAAATGTCGCTGTTTGTCGACGAATGTCGAAAAGTGTCTTTTTCTGTCTTTTTTCGCTTTTCTATTCCGCCGGAATCAGCCTTTGGCGGCGGCCTCTTCGGCGTATTTTGTTGTCACGAGTGTCTTGTACGGTGTCTTTTTCTCCAGCTCTCCCGCCTGCTCCAGAATCTCCTGCAGAAGATCAAAACTTTCTTCCTCAAAGATCAGATTTTCTTTCCACGTATCCTGCTCATAGTAGCGGTGCACGATCGCGGTGATGGTTTCCAGCTCGGTTTCTGCAAACTGCGGCGCAATCACTTCTGCAATCTCCTCCGGTGTGTGCGTCTGCACGAAGTCCATTCCCTTCTGCAGTGCCTTCGTGAATTTTTCTACGGTTGCGCCGTGCGTTTTCAGATAACTCTGTTTGACGCTGTACGACGTATACGGCACATACCCGGATTCCGTTCCGACCGATGCCACGACATAGCCGTCGCCCTTCTGCTCGAGCAGTGTCGCGGACGGTTCAAATTCAATCGTATAATCCCCCTGCCCGCCGGAGAACGCGGCAGCTGTGGAACCAAAATCGATGCTCTGGTTGATATTTACGTCTTTTTTATCAATCCCTTTCTGCGCCAGAACATACTCAAAGACCATTTCCGGCATACCGCCTTTTCTTCCCCCTAATACCTCTTTGTTTTTCAATTTCTCCCAGGTAAACGAATTGTCTTTCTCTCTTCCCACAACAAAGTTTCCCGCCCGCTGCGTCAGCTGCGCGAAGTTCACAACCGGGTCTGCGGTTCCCTCGAGGTACGCGTAGACGGTTGCCTCCGCCCCCATAAACCCGATATCCGCCTCGCCGGAAATCATCGCCGTCAGCACTTTATCTGCACCAAATCCTGTCATCAGCGTCAGATCAATGCCCTCGTCCGCGAAATACCCCTCCTCAATTGCCACGTACTGCGGGGCGTAAAAAATGGAGTGGGCAACCTCATTTAATGTCACCTGCTCCACTTTTTCTTTTGTCTCATCTTTTGCCCCGCATCCCGCCAGCGTCACTGCCGCCATTGCCAGTACAAGCGCACCTGTCAGCCATTTTCCTTTCATCAACAGATTCTCCTGTTTTTTCATTCTAACCTTAGAATATGATTTCCCGGTAAAAATGCGTGCAAAAAATGAAGGAGAAACGTTCGAATTTCGTTTCTCCTTCGTTTCTTATTTCTTCTCTTGTTTTTCTTTTGCCTTCTGTTCTTCTTTCGTCCGGATTTTGTCTTCGTACATTTTCAGATCGTTCAGATCCAGCATGAAGCAGGCCGTCGGTTTGGAAATGTGGTAATGTGTTTCTGTCATCTCCTTTTGCCGCATCTGCGCGTTTCTTTTATATTTTTCATTCTACAATCTACCTTATCGCTCCGTCAACACATTTAGGCTTCCTTTTCCGAAATTCTCTATTTTGAAAAACAAATTGAGGATCTCCGCAAAATTTGTTATAGTAAGGGTAATTCAAACAGTTACAAAGGAGGCTATTATGATAATAAAATCAGTTGCTGTTCTGGGCGCCGGAGCGGTTGGGTCTTATGTGATCTGGGGGCTTTCGGAGAAAAAGGACATCCGGCTTGGCGTTATCGCGTCCGGGGAACGGGCGAAGCGTCTGAAAAACAAAGGATGCAAAATTAACGATACGATTTATCACCCGGAGGTATGGACACCGGAAGAGGCACACGGCGTGGATTTTCTGATCGTCTCGCTCAAATACGGCGCACTGCCGGGGGCTCTTGACAATATTACTGCCGTTACCGGCGAGAATACTGTGATCATGAGTCTGATGAACGGCGTGGACAGTGAGGAGATCATCGCGGAAAAAGTCGGTGCGGAGCATCTGCTTCATGCTGTTATCAAAGTAGCTTCTCATAAAGAGAATGACGGCTACGTTTTCAACCCTGAGGCGACGCTCGGCATCATTTTCGGCGAAGTTTCGGCGCCGTACGACAGTGAGCGTGTGCAGGCTGTTCTGGATCTGTTCTCCGGCACAGGGCTGCATTACCGGGCAACCGATTGTATTTTAGAGGAAATATGGAGCAAATTCCGGCTGAATGTCTGCAATAACCTGCCGCAGGCTATTCTCGGTGCCGGGGTCGGCTGCTACCGCGACAGTGTACATATGAAGGCGATCAGCGACGGACTCCGCGCAGAACTGATGGCGATTGCGGAGGCAAAGGGAATTGATATCAGCAAGGCGGATGTCTCCTCGGGACGCAGAAGTGCGGTTCCGCCGACGGCGCGCTACTCGACGCTCCAGGATCTCGATGCGGGACGCCATACGGAAATTGATATGTTCTCGGGTGCGCTGATCCGCATGGGAAAAGAGCTTGGAATTCCAACGCCTTACAATGAATTTACGTACCATATGATCAAAGCACTGGAAGAGAAAAACGACGGACGGTTTGACTACAGCGGAAGCGAAGAACCGCTCTGGGCGAAATAGATACGATAGGAGAATCTCACGATGAAAGAAATCAAATGGGCTGTACTCGGATGCGGTGTGATTGCAAATGAAATGGCGGTCGCACTGCAGAAAAACGGAAAGAATATTTACGCGGTCGGCAACCGGACCCATGAGAAGGCGGCTGCTTTTGCGGAGAAATATGGAATTGGAAAAGTTTACGATGATTTCCATGAGATGTTTACCGATCCGGAGGTCGATGTCATTTATATCACGACGCCGCACAACACGCATCTTGGCTTTATGAAAGAGGCGATTGCCAATGGAAAACACATTCTCGTTGAGAAATCGATTACGCTGAACAGCGACGAGCTCGACGAGGCCATAGCGCTTGCAAAAGAAAAAGGTGTCATCATCGGAGAGGCAATGACGATTTACCATATGCCGATCTACAAAAAGCTGAAAAAATTTCTCGACTCCGGCCGTCTCGGCAGAGTCAATCTGATCACGATGAACTTCGGCAGTTTCAAAGAGTACAACATGAAGAACCGCTTCTTCAACCGGAATCTCGCAGGCGGCGCGATGCTTGATATCGGCGTATACGCACTCTCCTTCCTCCGCTGGTTCTTCGACTCCAAGCCGGATCAGCTCCTTTCCCAGGTAAAGCCCGCTCCGACCGGTGTGGACGAGCAGGCCGGCCTCCTTCTCACCAATCAGGAAGGACAGATGGCAAGTGTGATGCTCTCTCTCCACTCCAAACAGCCGAAACGCGGCATGGTTTCCTGTGAGAACGGATTTATCGAGATCATGGAGTACCCGCGTGCCTGGGAAGCAAAAATCACAGACGCTTCCACCGGCGAATCCGAAATCATCAAAGCCGGTGACAACGCCGATGCACTCGCCTATGAGCTCGCCGACATGGAACGCGCCATCAATGGAGATGCATCTGCCATGCACCTCGACTACACGAAGGACGTCATGGATCTGATGACCTCCTTCCGCAGAACCTGGGGCTATACGTACCCGGAGGAAGAAAAATAAAATTCGCACATCAAAAGCCCCTGCCCGGCACACATCAGATACCGGGCAGGGGCACTTCTTTTCACCTGCAATGCTCTGCAATTTTCTTTTTCAGTATTTCCGCATCAATCGGCTTTGCGATATGCACGTTCATGCCGGCCTCTTTTGCGGCCTGCCGGTCTTCAACAAAGGCGTTGGCGCTCATGGCGAAAATCGGAATGGAGGCGGCATCATCACGTCCATGACTTCCACGCATATTTTATACTTCATTTTACGCTGATATTATTTTCTCTTTCAACCCAAATAACATTACATTTCCAATATTTTGCATGTCTTTTTTATTTTTCTGAATTTTTTTAAAATCTTCCGTTTTTCTCTTGCACAATTGTTTTTATGCGTATATAATTGTCTGCAGAAAGCAAAGGGGAGCTCGCGTGCGAAGCGGGCTGAGAGTAGGATGCATCTCCTAGACCCTGAACCTGATTTGGGTAATGCCAACGTAGGGAGATACGATATGCACATTTTCTGCAGATATACCTCCACGTATATCTGCTTTTTTAATCTCTATGAACACATCATCAACAGGTTCTTCCAGTACCACAAGGGAATTTGCTTCTGCAAAAATACTCACACAGGAGGAACAAAAAATTATGTTAGGCACTTGTCTTGACAATGTCAGAAAAACAACCCCTCTCGTACACAACATCACAAATTACGTTACAGTAAACGATGTCGCCAATATTCTGCTGGCATGCGGCGCAAGCCCGATCATGTCCGATGAACCGGAGGATGTCGAGGATATCACCTCCATCTGCGGCGGTCTGAACATCAACATCGGAACGCTGCACAGAACGAGCATCGACGGCATGTACCGTGCCGGTGCAAAAGCAGCTTCGCTCGGCCACAAAATCCTGCTCGATCCAGTCGGCGCAGGCGCAAGCCACTTACGTACTTCGACCGCAGTCGGACTGATGGAAAAAATCCCGTTCACCGTCATCCGCGGAAATATTTCCGAAATCAAAACACTGGCACTCGGAAGCGGAACGACAAAGGGTGTTGACGCAGACGTTGCCGATAAAGTAACAGACGAAAACCTCGACAGCGCCGTTGCTTTTGCAAAAAACTTTGCGAAAGACCACAACTGTGTTGTCGCCATCACAGGAGCGATCGACCTCGTTGCCGATGCTGACACCTGCTACGTGATCCGCAACGGACGCGCCGAGATGGGAAGCATCACCGGAACAGGCTGCCAGCTCTCCGGCATGATGACCGCTTACCTCGTTGCCAACCCGGACGAGCCGTTAAAAGCCGCTGCTGCCGCTGTCTGCGCGATGGGACTTGCCGGCGAGATCGGCTGGAGCCATATGAAACCGGAAGACGGCAACTCCACCTACCGGAACCGCATCATCGACGCCATCTACCACATGGACGGCGAGACGCTGGAGAAAGGTGCAAAGTATGAAGTGCGATAAAAAAGGCCTGCTTTTATATGCTGTGACAGACCGCAGCTGGCTGAACGGCGAGACACTGTACAGCCAGGTGGAAAAGGCTCTGCAGGGCGGCGCAACGTTTATCCAGCTCCGCGAAAAAAATCTTGACCAGGATCACTTTATGGAAGAGGCACTGGAACTGAAAAAACTCTGTGCCGCATACCATGTTCCTTTCGTCATCAACGATAACGTGGAAATCGCAGCTAAGATGGATGCGGACGGCGTTCATGTCGGCCAGAGCGATATGGAGGCCGGCGATGTCCGTGCAAAGCTTGGCCCGGACAAGATCATCGGCGTTTCGGCACAGACCGTGGAACAGGCCATTCTCGCCGAGCAGCGCGGGGCAGATTACCTCGGCGTCGGCGCAGTCTTCCACACCGGTTCCAAGGCGGATGCGGAGGATGTCAGCCACGAAACGCTGACTGCTATCTGCAATGCCGTTAAAATCCCTGTCATCGCCATCGGCGGCATCACACGCGATAACGTGACGGAGCTTTCCGGCAGCGGCATCTGCGGCATCGCCGTCATCAGTGCCATTTTTGCACAGAAAGACATTGTTTCCGCAACGAAGGATCTGAAAGAACAGACTCTGCGCATGCTGGAAAACAAATAATTTTACGTAACCATTCATCCTCACACCAGGCGGCAGACTGGGGGCACCACTTTCTTTGTCGCCTGTCCAAAAAGAAAAGTAATGCAAAGGAGTAATTCTCATGGACGCGAAAAACATGAAAACAGCATTAACAATCGCGGGAAGTGATTCCAGCGGAGGCGCCGGCATTCAGGCAGACATCAAAACCATGATCACAAACGGAGTTTACGCCATGTCGGCAATTACCGCACTCACCGCCCAGAACACCACCGGAGTTTCCGGTATTTTCGATGTAACACCGGAGTTTCTGGCCGCACAGCTTGACGCCGTCTTTACGGACATCTTCCCGGACGCCGTCAAAATCGGTATGGTATCCTCCCCGGCACTGATCGAAGTCATCTCCGAACGGCTTCGCTTCTACCAGGCCAAACACATCGTTGTGGACCCGGTCCTCGTCGCTACAAGCGGTTCCGCGCTCGCTTCGGGCGGCGTGCCTGACCTGATGAAAAAACTGCTCTTTCCTCTGGCCGAAGTCATCACACCGAATATTCCAGAGGGAGAAGTTCTCTCCGGCATCAAAATCCAGTCGGAAAGCGATATGGAACGCGCCGCAAAAGAGATCGGGGATTCCTGCGGCTGTGCCGTTCTATTAAAGGGCGGCCACAGTATCAATGATGCCAACGATCTTTTATATCACAACGGCACATTTACCTGGTTCACCGGAAAACGCATCGACAATCCGAACACACACGGCACCGGCTGTACACTCTCCAGCGCCATCGCATCGGGGCTCGCAAAGGGGCTTTCCCTTCCGGATGCCATTTCCGCCGCAAAAGAGTATATTTCGGGCGCACTCGCGAGCATGATGGATCTCGGCCACGGCTCGGGACCGCTGAACCACGCTTACCGGATCTGATTTTGAAAATAAAGGAGAACAACAGATGGAACGCAATTACGCAACACAGATGGACGCCGCACGCCGCGGCATTGTAACACCGGAGCTGAAAAAAGTCGCAGAAAAAGAGTATATGGCCGTGGAAGACCTGATGCCGCTCGTTGCCAGCGGAAAGGTTGCCATTCCGGCCAATAAACTGCACACCTGCATCGATCCGGAGGGCATCGGCTCGATGCTGCGCACGAAAATCAATGTAAATCTCGGTGTTTCGAAAGACTGTAAAGATTACGATGTGGAGATGCAGAAGGTACTCTCCGCGGTCAATATGGGCGCAGAAGCCATCATGGACCTGTCGAGCCACGGCAATACGCAGCCGTTCCGGCGGAAACTGACCTCCGAATGTCCGGCCATGATCGGCACCGTGCCGGTATATGACAGTGTGATCCATTACCAGAGAGACCTGGATACGCTGACCGCCAAAGATTTTATTGACGTCATCCGCCTCCATGCCGAGGACGGTGTCGATTTCGTCACCCTGCACTGCGGCATCACCAGAAAAACCATCGATCAGATCCGCAAACACAAACGGAAAATGAATATTGTTTCCCGCGGCGGCTCCCTCGTGTTCGCCTGGATGTGCATGACCGGCGAGGAGAATCCGTTCTACGAGTATTACGATGAGATTCTCGATATCTGCCGTGAATACGATGTGACCATTTCTCTCGGCGACGCCTGCCGTCCTGGCTGCCTTGCCGACGCAACGGATGTCTGCCAGATTGAGGAGCTGGTGCGCCTCGGCGAACTCACCAAACGTGCCTGGGAAAAAGACGTTCAGGTTATGGTTGAGGGACCGGGCCACGTTCCGATGGATCAGATTGCGGCCAACATGAAAGTACAGCAGACCATCTGCATGGGCGCTCCGTTCTATGTCCTCGGCCCTCTTGTGACCGATATTGCACCGGGCTACGACCACATCACCGCTGCCATCGGAGGCGCGATTGCCGCTATGAACGGCGCTGCTTTCCTCTGCTACGTAACGCCGGCAGAGCATCTGGCTCTTCCGAACCTGGATGATGTAAAACAGGGCATCATCGCAAGCAAAATCGCCGCACACGCTGCCGACATCGCCAAAGGTGTTCCGCATGCGCGTGATATTGACGACAAGATGGGCGATGCCCGCCGCGTGCTCGACTGGGAAGCACAGTGGGACTGCGCACTGGACCCGGAGACTGCAAAAGCCATCCGTGCTGACCGCTCGCCGGAACAGGAAGATACCTGCTCGATGTGCGGTAAATTCTGTGCCGTGCGAAGCATGAACAAAGCTTTAAACGGCGAACACATCGACATTCTTTAACATCAGTACATACCTTACGCGAAAAGGAACGGTTTTCATTACGAAGCCGTTCCTTTTCTGCATTTCCAAAATCTTTTTCTATTTCGCCCATCCTTCGGCGTAACGGACTGCTTTGTGCCATCCGTTCATCTTCTCATCGCGCTCCTCTTTCGAGAGCTCCGGCTCAAACGTACGGTCAATGGCTCCGTTCTGTTTTACTGTCTCCTGATCCGGCCAGTAGCCGACGGCGAGTCCCGCAAGATAAGCTGCTCCCATCGCGGTCGTCTCGATGCAGCATGGCCGCTCCACCGGCGCCTGGCTGATGTCCGCCTGGCACTGCATCAGGAAATTGTTGGCGCTTGCTCCGCCGTCCACACGCAGTGCAGAGAGCTTCATGCCGGAATCTGCCTCCATCGCTTTTAAGACATCATCCACCTGATACGTGATCGACTCCAGTGTTGCGCGGATCACATGGTATTTGTTGACGCCGCGGGTCAGGCCGAGAATGGTTCCTCTCGCATACTGATCCCAGTACGGTGCGCCAAGGCCGGTAAACGCCGGCACGACGTAGCAGCCGTTCGTGTCGTTCACCTTCTGCGCCATGTACTCGGAATCCGCCGAGGACTCGATCAGCTTCATCTCATCGCGCAGCCACTGGATTGCGGCTCCGCCGACGAAAATGGATCCCTCGAGCGCATACGTAATCTTGTCCCCGATGCCCCATGCAATCGTGGTAACAAGACCGTGTGTCGAAGAAACCGGCTTTTCTCCCGTGTTCATCAGCAGGAAGCAGCCTGTTCCGTATGTATTTTTCGCTTCGCCCGGCGCATAGCAGGTCTGGCCGAACAGCGCCGCCTGCTGGTCTCCCGCTGCTCCCGCAATCGGAATCGGGCCGCCGAAATATGTGGATGCCGTCTCCCCGTAGACACAGCTCGACGGGCGGACTTCCGGCAGCATACAGAGCGGAATGTTCAGCTCTTTTAAGATATCCTCATCCCATTTCAGGGTATGGATATTGAACAGCATTGTACGGGACGCGTTGGTGTAATCGGTGACATGTACCTTTCCCTTTGTCATCTTCCAGATCAGCCACGTCTCCACCGTTCCGAAATAGAGATCGCCTCGCTCCGCCCGCTCGCGCACGCCCGGAACTTCATCTAGAATCCATTTCAGCTTCGTGGCTGAAAAATACGCATCGATCACAAGACCTGTTTTCTCCCGGAAACGGTCAACCAGTCCGCGCTCCATCAGGGAATCGCAGTATTCCGATGTTCTGCGGCACTGCCATACAATTGCATTGTAGACCGGCTCTCCCGTCTTTTTGTCCCAGACGATCGTCGTCTCTCTCTGGTTTGTGATGCCGATTGCCGCGATATCCTCGTAGGACGCACCCGCTTTCTGCATTGCCTCCACGGCTACACCGAGCATCGTGGACCAGATTTCATTGGCATCGTGCTCCACCCAGCCCGGTTTCGGGAAACGCTGGGTAAACTCCTTCTGCGCAAGGCTTACGATCTGTCCTTTCTGATCAAACAGAATACAGCGGTTGCTCGTTGTGCCGGCATCAAGTGCCATGATGTATTTTCCCACGTTTAAAAATCCTCCTGTCTCACATTTCAAGAAGAGAGCCTGACAGAATCCACTGCCACGCTCTCTTCCTTTTCTTTGTATGTATCGTATCACAGAATTCTTTTTCTGTAAATCAAATCGTGTTTTTCTGCAGCAATTTATGCCGTAATGATCTCCAGCAGCGCACCGCGCAGATCATTTGAAAGTTCCATGCTCTGCAGCTCTGCAGCCAGAATTGCTACCTTTCCGTCTGCTTTGTGAAGAAGATTTGCGATCTGCTCTTTGGTGATGTAGCTGATTTCGGCGTGCAGCAGCAGATCCATCGCACGTGTCATGACATCGTTCTTTGCAATCTCCGTATCTTCCGGCAGACAGATTGTCACGGTATCCTGCGGTTTTACATCTGCCACTGCGATAGCAAGAAGTCCGTCTTTCTCTCTGACTTCTGCATCCGCTTCCACGCCGTTTACAAAGACCTTTGCCTCTTTTGCACTACTTCCACCGAATTCTACGCAATATGTTCTGCTTTCCGGAACAAGGCTCTGATTGCCCTCAACCGGTGCAATTGTAAATTTTCGTGCACCCCATTCGAGCGTCATCGGCGTTTTTGCACAGTCATTCTTCTCATACGCCATGGAAGTATTATCATCCTCGTACAGGATAAATGTATTATCTGCACCCGCATAAACGCGTACCGTCAGCTCATCCGGGTTGGATTCTACATCCAGCGCACTGATCTTCTCTGTCATCGGGATAATCGCACCTGCTTTAGCAAGAACCGGGATCTCCTCGAGCGTACGGTACAGATCCATACTTCTGCCACCCTCGTAAATCATTCCGTTGAAGAAATCAAACCACGTACCTTCCGGCAGCCACACCTTTGTTTTTGCACGCTTCAGCTCCGGAATGCATTTCGTTGTCACCGGTGTTACCATCAGCTCGCTTCCGAAGAAGTACTGATTCGGTGCCTGATTTTTGCCCCAGAAAACCGTCTCCGGGTAATCATAATACATCGGAACAACGATCGGTGTGTCCTCTTTCCATGCACGGTAGTTCATCGTATACAGATACGGCACCAGTTTATGACGCAGACGGAGGAAATCATCCATCGTGCTGCGCACTTCCATACTGAAGTTCCAAGGCTCTTTTCCACTGAAGGCACTGTTAGAGCTGTGCAGACGATTGATCGGAGAAAAGACTCCGTACTGATACCATCTTGCTTCAAGCTCATCGTCACGGTAGCCAAGCATATGGCCGCCGATATCATGACTCCACCATCCATAGCCGATGTTGGAGGCTGTGCTGGTAAAGTATGGCTGGAAATCCAGTGATTCCCAGGTGATGTGAGTGTCTCCGGAAAATCCGACCGGATAGCGGTGGGAGCCGGGTCCTGCGTAGCGGGAGAAGGTCATCGGACGTTTTCCGTCTCTTCCACTATCAAGGAAATGATAGTGATTCAGCATCCACAGCGGATCAAGACCCTCGATCTTGGTACTTTGTCCCTGCTGCCAGTCAATCCACCAGAAATCGACACCCTCTTTTTCCATCGGATGATGGACTTTGTCGAAATATACATCAACAAATTTCGGATCCGCAATGTCAAAATTGACCGGCTCTTCTTTTTTTGCATCCACTCCCATAGCTTCTGCTACTTCCGGATAGCAGTCCTCATACGCACGAATTCCGTCTGCAGGATGGACGTTCAGTGTTGTCTTCATGCCACGTGCATGGAGTTTTCCAAGAAAACGCTCCGGATCCGGGAAGAGTTTTTTGTTCCAGCTGTATCCGGTCCAGCCGCTGCCGTATTTCGGATCCACATCGTCTACACGGTGCCAGTCCATATCGATAACAGCAACCGAGAATGGAACGTTCTCTTTGTCGAAGTCTTCCATCAGTTTCATATAAGATGCTTCACTGTAACGCCAGTAACGGCTCCACCAGTTTCCAAGTGCAAATCTCGGAAGCATCGGAGTTTTGCCGCAAAGGTGGTAGAAATCCTTTAATGCCAGGCGGAAATTCCAGCCATAGCCGAAGAAGTACAGATCCTGCACCCCTTTCTTTCTCGGGGTCACCCAACCGTCCTCTGTCATCAGAAGCGACTTCGAATCATCCAGAACAGCGGAACCAAACCAGGACATGATACCAGGTTCCAGTTCGCATGCTCCGTTGACCTGATCAAGCGTACGGGCCGTTCCTCCAAGATCCTGTGTCGGATCTCCGTAATGCCATGCCGGTACAGAACTGATGCCGACTGCCGTTGTTTTGCAGGAAAGTCCGTTTGCAGAGAATGCCTTTTTGTTGTAATTCAGCTGCAGATACTTTGTACGCAGCTCCAGCTCATCGCCTGTGTCTTTGACGGAAAATTCCACTGCTGGAAAATCACGGTTTACAACCGTCTGGGATGCCGCATCGATAAATTCACCGTCCTCACTGTATTCCAGCCGAAGAAGATGCTCCGTCAGCACCGTGATACGATATTTATCGCCCTTTACTACATTCTTCGGATCTGCAAGCGGATGTGTCTCCATTTTCAGATATGATTTCATGTTTTATTTTCCCCTTTCTTACTCTTACCGGTTTTTGCCGTATTTTGAGAACGGGAACCTGTGGCAAAAATCCGTTCTGCCACAGGTTCCTCTGCATTTTTTATTTGGTTTCCAGAACAACTGCCTCATACGCACGCAGTTTTCGTGTCCCTGCTGCCGCGCCGTCCTGCGGATAGTTGCTGATCAGTACCTCTGCTCCTGCAAAGGTTTCCGGAACCGTGTACTCCTGCTCCTCTTTTGTAAAATTGCACATCACGAGGAGTTTCTGATCGCCTAAGGTTCTGGTATATACATACAGTGCCTCGTCTTCCGGATCGAGCAGCTCGTACGTTCCGTAAACCATGATATCCTTCTCTTTCCGGAGATGAATCAGTTTCTTGTAATAATTGTATACAGAATCCGGATCCGCCATCTCATTTTTTGCATTGACGGTCTCGTAATCCGGTCCGACTTTGATCCACGGGGTTCCTGTGGTAAATCCTGCCGAAGCGGTATCATCCCACTGCATCGGAGTTCTTGCATTGTCTCTTCCGCGCAGGTTCAGGTAGCGCATCATATCGTCCGGCGCTACTTTTCCGGCTCCGGTCAGCTCGTGAAACGCGTTGATGCTCTCAATATCGCGGAATTCGGACAGATCGTGGAACGGAACGTTCTTCATGCCGAGCTCATCGCCCTGGTATACGTACGGGGTACCCTGCATCATATGAAGGCAGGTTGCAAGCATTTTGGCACTGACTACGCGATATTCCGGTGAATCATCGCCGAAACGGGACAGGCAGCGCGGCTGGTCGTGGTTTCCAAGGAAGAGGCTGTTCCATGCCTTGCCCTCAAGCTCCGTCTGCCATGCTGTCATGACGCGTTTGAAATCTTTGAGCGGTACGCGTTTGTCCGTCCATTTGCCGTATTTTCCGCTTGCCAGCTCAACCAGCTCGAACTGGAATACCATGCTGAGCTCTTTGCCGTCTGCGGATGCATATTTTTCTGCCTCCTCGATCGTGACACCGGCACACTCACCGACCGTCATCAGATCATATTTGGAAAGGACTTCCTTGTTCATCTCCTGCAGATACTCATGAACATGCGGTCCGTTTACGCAGCCGGAGTCACCGTAGAGTCCGCCTTCCGGAATCTTTCCATCCGGCAGTCCTTCCGGTTTGGAGATCATGCTGATGACATCCATACGGAAGCCGTCGATGCCTTTCTCGCACCACCAGTTCATCATATCGAAAACTTCTTTTCTTACGGTCGGGTTTTCCCAGTTCAGGTCAGGCTGCTTCGTGGAAAACAGATGCAGGTAATACATCTCGGTCTGCGGATCGTATTTCCATGCGGAGCCGGAGAAGCAGCTTCCCCAGTTGTTTGGCTCTTTTCCCTCTTTTGCATCACGCCAGATGTAATAGTCGCGGTACGGGTTTTCTTTCGATTTGCGGCTCTCCACGAACCATTTGTGTTCGTCTGAGGTATGATTGACAACAAGGTCCATGACCAGCTTGATGCCTCTTTTATGCATCTCCGAAAGCATGCGGTCAAAATCCTCCATTGTTCCGAATTCCTGCATGATTGCCTGGTAATCGCTGATATCATATCCATTGTCATCGTTTGGTGACTGGTACACCGGAGACAGCCAGATAACATCCACGCCAAGATCCTTCAGATAATCCAGACGGGATGTGATACCATTTAAATCGCCGATACCGTCTCCGTTGCTATCCATGAAGCTGCGCGGATAAATCTGATACACTACGGCTTCTTTCCACCATTTTTTGTCCATTTTTTTTACCTCCTTTATTTCATCCCCAGAACGTGTCTGGTTCTTTGATTCTGTCGTTTGCAAGCACAGTTTACCATACCTCACGGTGATTTTTCAATAGTTTTGCGCAAAACCAGCAGTTTCTACAAGAGTTTTTCTGCAAATTTGGTAACTATTTACTTCATCAGATCTCTTACCGACTCCCTCTCCACCAGCGTTGTCGGCAATGGCGGAATATCTTTTTGTACCGGCTCATCCTGGATCAGGTGCATCAGGACCTCTACGGCACGGCGTGCTTTTCCATCCACCATCTGATGCACGGTAGTCAGCTTCGGCCGCGCAAGTGTCGCATAAGTAACATCATCAAAACCCGCAATTGAAATTTCCTCCGGAACCTTTATTCCCCTGTTCTGCAGAAAGTTGGATGCTTCAAGTGCATAGTAATCCGATGAAAAAAAGAGCGCGGTCTGTTTTTTGAAGAACGGAAGCATCTCCTCATATGCCTTCTCCCTCTGCTCTGGATTCCACGGGATCACAATATGGCGACTTTCAAAGTCCTCAATTCCCGCCTCCTCCATTGCCTGACGCACACCGAGCCACCGATAGTGGTCAACACCGAGATCGCAGTCGGATAAAAAGAGAAATTTTTTATGTCCCTTTCCAATCAGGTACTGACTCATCTGGTACGCACCGCCGCAGTCATCCATCGTAATGGAGCGGACTCCAAGTTCCGGCGGGAGATACTGATCAATGGTTACCAGCGGTTTTCCGAGACGTTCCGAGAGTTCTGCAATCTCCTTTTCCTTCAGAGCCATTGCAATCATGCCATCAAAATTCCAGCCGAGCGCCTGCTGCATAAGATCGTCCTGCTCATGGCGCGCAACCAGCATCATATAATAGCCGTGTTCCCGGATCTGATATTCCAGGTTTCCAAGCATTGCCGACACAAAGGGATCCTCAAAGGACGATGCATTTCCTTTCTTCATGAAACCAAGCGCCACACCAATAAGACCGGAGCTGTTGTTCGCCAGCATGCGCGCGCTGATACTCGGCACGTACTCCATCTCCTTTAAAATCCGGTTGATTTTCTCGACCGTCGCCTTTGAGACGCGCCCTGTCTTTCCGTGTATTACATTCGAAACCGTCGTCGGGCTGACTCCTGCGCGGTCTGCAATATCTTTGATTCTAATCATCGGTTCTCTGCCTTTCCTTTTTCTTCACAATTTTCTGAATTCTGTTATGTTTATTTTACCAAGACGGCAAAATGTTTACAACTACTTTGCATCGGCAAACACTACAAAATTATTACATTTTCTTAAACGATATGTAAGAAAATCTCCATCCCTCCTTCATTTACTTTCCGCCGGTTCCGTGGTAAGATAGGATGACAGAAAAAGTTCACCTTTTTTCTGTAAGAAAGGACCTACACATCATATGCGGCTTGCATTTACAAATTTTTCGATAAAATCTCCCACTGGCAAGAAATCCGGCCGGTTTTTTCTTGCCCTTTTTCTGGGTATTTTTCTCTTCCTCGCTCATCCCATACTCTGTCAGGCTGGTTTTGCCTCCAGTATGCCGTTTACCGGTGCCTCCTGGGAACTGGTCGGGGAATATCCGATTCTCGGCAGCAACGGCGCGGTGCAGTCCGTCTGTGCGACGGAAGATTATATCATCTGCATCGAAAATTTTAATGATCTGACGACAGAGCCGGACGTAGTCTCTGCCTACTATAAAAATGATACAGACGCAGACGGAAATCCCGTTACGCAGTATTCCCTCGCGCATCAGGTAAGGGACGCAGACTTTGCTCACGCAAACGGTATGGCATACAATCCCGTCACACATGAAATCCTCGTGAGCGGCTACAGCAGCCCGGATGCTTCCAATTACGGATGTATCTTCCGCCTCGACCCGGATACTCTCGAGCAGAAAGAGCGGATCCAGCTCTCGACAAGCTACAATATTCTCGGTATTGATTATCTTCCCTCCACCGGCGGCTATCTGATCCAGACCGATGCGGACGGCGGCTACGGCTTTAAACTCCTCGATGCCTCACTTCAGGTGATGGATGACTGGGGCACGTATCCCTTCGATTTTTACATGGAAAACTTTCAGGATCTCTGTGTTTCCGGCGATCTCTTTTTTCTTTTTCCGCTGACGATGCATCTCGGAATCGGAAATTTTATCCAGACATACTCGCTCTCGCAGAAAACACTGCTTGCGGACGACACGGTTGATTTTGGCTTTTCCGACGATATCACCATCAATGAACCAGAGGGCCTCTGTGAGACAAATCCTGGGGAATTTATTGCGATTGTAAACGTAACAAAGGCAGATGGTGGACGGTACGTGCAGTTCTACCGCACCCGGGTGCCGTATCTGTTCACGGTTTCCACTTCCGTGGCGGAGCATGGCTCGGTGTCCGAGGGCGGGGAAGTTTCCCGCGGAGAGGAAAAAACCGTTTCCTACACGGCAGACGAAGGCTTCCGGCTCGCGAAGCTCTCGGTGGACGGCTTGTATCTGCCGGTGACAGAATATCCGGACAGCTATACATTTTCCGATATCCAGAAGGATCATACCCTTGCCGTAACGTTTGAACCGGTTCCGACGGCGACACCGACGCCGACTGCCACTGCGACGCCGACCGAAACACCGGCCATAACCCAGACACCGGAACCGGCCATTTCCAAAGCACCGGCATCATCCACGGTTTCCTTCTCATCTGTGGCTTCCCATTTCGCAGCGTTCTGGAAAGGCACTGTGCATGCCGCTTCCTGGTTCCGCCATCTTGCCTCGGCCGGTGCATCCCTTTTTGCCCGTATCCGGAAGGCAGATCCTGTTTTTCTGGCGATGCCGTTTGTCCTTCTCGTTCTGATTCTGCTCTTTGTCCTCCGCCTGCGGTATGTCCGCCGCATCCGGCGGGAGCGGTCGCGGAAAGCGCTGGAACACAGAAGAAGAACGTACGAAGAACTGGTCAGAGAATTTACGGAAGATCCGAAGGACGAAGAGGTTTCCATCGATGAGCTGCTGCTTACAATTGACGAACTGCAGAAGGAAGAACAGAAAAACACTTAAATGAAACGTATTCACCAGATCAGGAATTGATCTTCTCGGCACAAAAAAAGTATCCCGTTCCTTTTGGGGAAGCGGGATACTTTTTTATTTACACGGGCAACGAGCTAAAGTCCGTGCTTGTTTTTACTCTTCGTAATCGAGTGCCGCACGCTCCGTTGTGTACGGACGTACATAGGTGTCTGCTACTTTTACGTGCTCTGGATGTTTTGCATATACAGCTACATCCTCTGCTTTTTCCAGGGTTGTGACAAGTGCCATATCATGGGTGGAAGATGCAAGCGGTGCTTCTACAAAGTCAACCGTCAACAGTCCCGGCACTTTGCCGACCAGGCTTTTCAGGTTCTCTGCCATCGCTTTTTTCAGCTCCGGTTTCTTTGCATCCTCTACTTCCGGTTTGAATTTCCACATAACAATATGATGTACCATTGTATTTTTCTCCTTTGCTTTTGTTTTATTGCCAATTCACACAGTTTCTGTGCAAATACCAGCCTTTTGTTACGGCTCTTCGCCTGCAATCCGCAGAATATCCTCAATCTCTTCCACGGACATGTCAAGATACGCGGAAAGCTCTGCCACACTGAAATCCATGTCATCGCCGTCGGAGAGTTCCTCGATGGCGTCTTTTAAGCGGTTTACTTTATTGACTACAGTATTGTCCTTGTGTTTCTGAACTCTGTGTTCTTCCATGAAATCGCTGATCGTCTCACGCACAGCCGCATCAATCGCCTGCTCCGCCGTCTCAGCTTTTACAACGGACTCCAGCGCTACTAAAAGTCCGACATTTCCCTCCTGCACCAGATCCATCAGGAAGAAATCGCGGGTGTGCATTTCTTTTGCGGTCTCAATAACTTTCGGAAGCCAGAGCTGCACGAGCATGCTCTTTGCAAGGGAATCGCCCTCTGCCGCTTTCCGGTAAAGCTCTGCCGTTTCTTCCTCCGACGGTGTTTCTGTCTCCGGCAGTTCGTCAAGATACTGCTGTAAGGCACGCAGCTCCTCCTCGGAAAACTCCGGTTTTTTCTTTTCTTTTTCGGTCTCCTCCGGCACGACGCCCGGCTCATAATCTGCCACATCGACCTGCTCCATCGTCAGATATTCGCAGACAAAAGTGACTTTCTGCTCATCCAGTGCAAAGTCTTCAAAAAAGTCTCTGACTTCTTTCATCGTTACTTTATTTTCATGGTCTCTGGCGTAGGACAGCAATTCGGAGAGCTTCTCCTGGAACTTTTTCTGTTCGTCCTGCATCTTTTTTACCCTCTCTTTCTTCCGTTTCACGATTCCATTTCTTCGTACATTTTTTTTCAATTTGTCCATTGCTTTTTCTGCTTTGAAAAGCTACTATAAAAGCAAACGAAAAACCACATTCAAGTGGAAAGGAGAATCCTTATGAAACAATTTTTTCAGGATGTGAAAAACAGTTTCCTGCTTTCAGCCGCTGTCTCTATTATACTAGGTATCGTGCTGATCGTCTACCCCGTAAAAACGAGTTTGCTGATCTGTTATATCGCTGGAGCACTGCTCCTGTTTGGCGGCGTTGTTGCGTTGATCCGCTACATTGCAAGCCGCGGCGAGCCGTTTTTCTTCCGCTACGATCTGTTCGTTGCCCTGGTACTGATTCTGTTCGGCTGCTTCGTTATCTTTGAAAGTGACCTTGTAATCGCATTCATCCCGGTTGTCATCGGTATCATCCTTCTGGCAAACGGACTGCTCAGCATTCAGAAGGCGTTCAACCTCAAAAAAACAGGGCTGGAAAAATGGTGGCTTGAGTTCCTGCTGGCTCTTTTAACCAGCGTTCTCGGCATCATCATCTGTACCAATCCGTTTGATGCCGTTGCAACCACAAACATTTTCATCGGTATCTGCCTTGTCTACAGCGGCATTTCCGATCTTGTCACCACCTACTACATGGGCCGCGCAAAACGCCGGATCAAAAACGTCATCCAGACAGAGATCAACCAGCAGAAAATCCTGCACGATGACAATGTGATTGATGTGGATGAGGACGAGCTTCACTAAAAAACAGCTTCTTCCATAAAAATCTTCTTTCATACGAAAAACCGGAACCCGGCACCGCTTTCAAACAGCGGCTCCCGGGTTCCGGTTTTTCTCTGTATTTCTTTTTTTATTTATTCCTCGTGTTTGCTCAGTACTTCCATGCCTTCTCTTAACTTCAGGCGGATCTTTCCAAGCTCCAGACCATTTGCGCCGAAGTACAGCTTCAGGTAGTGGTTCGGGCCGAAGAAGAAGCCAAGGTCTCTCGTCTCTTTGATCCACTCACCTTTTGTTCCGCGGATGCTGATCATAGTTTTTACGATATTGTCGATGTACACGGTTACCGGCAGCTGTGCGAGGTCTTCCAGATCGGATTTCATCTCGATTTCGATATCGTACGTTCCCATCTTGTCAGCCAGAATCGTAACACCGCATACTTCACTGTTTCCTTTTTTCGTGTTCCATGCGGATGCGTCAATCACAACATCTCCCGTTGCCGGATCTGCCTCGTATGTTACAAGATCTGCTGCAACGAAATCGTTGTCGCCCATCTGCTCCTGTGCTTCTTTCTCTTCCTCGCTGATGCGGTCCAGGAACCGTAAGATGCTTGGAGTTCCAAGGATGAAATGCAGGACATTCATCGCATTTCTCTGCAGGTCGCCTCTTGTGATCTCGCCGTTTTCCAGTGCCTCTTTCACATCGTCCTGTCCCATATCGGAGCAGTCGGTGCATACCATGAAGACATCGTTTCCGGCAGATACCATCGGTGCATGGGTTGTTTTGGTTGCTTCATATCCCTCACGGTTTGACATTGCCCACCAGTCAGTCATAACGAAGCCGTCGTAGTTCCACTCGCCGCGCAGAATCGTGGTCAGAAGATCGTAATTTCCTGCAGTCCAGATGCCGTTGACCGGTCCGTAAGTGCTCATGATGGATCTTGCGCCGCCTTCTTTGACTGCGATTTCATATCCCTTCAGATAGATTTCACGCAGGGCACGCTCGGAAACAACGGCGTCCACATGATGTCGGTTGGACTCCTGGTTATTTGCACAGAAATGTTTGATGGTTCCGGTTACATCGGATTTTTCCATACCAAGAATCTGTACGGCACTGATCCATCCGGTCAGGTACGGATCCTCGGAGATATACTCAAAGTTACGGCCGTTCAGCGGGTTTCTGTGAATATTCATACCAGGTCCGAGCAAGGCATCGACACGGTTCTGTCTCATCTCGCGTCCTGCCATCTCGTACAGATCTTCTACCAGCGGAAGGTCAAACGTACAGCCAAGCAGGGTTCCGTTCGGCATGGAGAAGGCTCTCGTTCCGCAGTCAAAGCGGAGTCCGGACGGGCCGTCGGTACAGCAGGCTGCCGGAATACCGAATTCCTGCAGTTCCGGTGTCAGGCCGCCGAATGCTGCTGCGGTTCCCGGAGTAACCTTCGGGCTGCACATGCCCTCGCCGCGGAAGATGCAGATCAGATCTTCATCGGAAAGCTGTGCCACGAACTCTTCCATCGTTACTTTCTTATCCAGGACATCACCGAGCTTGTAGCCTTTGTCACCGGTATAGGTGATCGGCTCCATGCGGTTTTCTTTCATGCGCTCGATCGGATCTACGGTGCGCAGAGGAGCTGCCTCATATCCCGGTTTTAACGTTCCGTCTTCGCCCGGAACAGCTTTCATGCGCTCAAATGCTTCTACCGGAGCCATAGCCTCGGTCAGGATCTCAACCACTTTGAACGGCTGCTCGTATGCACCGGCAAAGGCTGCGCTTCTGACATCGCTTCCGACGTAGAACTCATAACTGCCCTCTTCGAGTACGTAGCAGGATTTGTGGCCGGTTGCACCGCTGTCATCGTAGGATGCAAAGCTCTCTTTGGTCACATCGATCGTCAGCGTCTCTTTTGCGCCTGGTGCAAGAACACCGGTCTTTGCAAAACCGACGAGTGCGCGGGATGGTTTTCCAAGAACACCCTGCGGAGCTTTTACATAAACCTGAACAACCTCTTTACCATCCGTTTTGCCGGTATTTTCAACGGTTGCCGTCACGGTTACATTGTCAACATCTTTCTCTTCTGCCTCTGCGGTCACGGCAAATGTCGTATAGGAAAGACCAAAACCGAACGGATACAATACTTTCTCTTTTGCAAAGGTCTCAAAGTAGCGGTATCCGACGTAGATATCCTCTTTGTACTCATTGCGGGTCAGATCGCCGAAGCAGCTTTGGGACGGATAGTCCTCGATATTCTCTGCAATCGTGTCGGTCAGCTTACCGCACGGATTGACTCTTCCCATCAGTACATCGGCAACACCGTTTCCGCCTTCCTGACCACCCTGCCATACATAGAGAACAGCTGCCGGATTGCACTCTTTCACCCATTTCATGTCGATAATGTTTCCGACGTTCAGCACAACGATTGTTCTTGCAAATGCTTTGCTGACTTTTTCTACCATCTCTTTTTCAGTATCGGTTAAGAGATAGCTGCCTGCCTCATTTTTGTTGTCCTGATCCTCACCTGCGGTACGGCCTACAACAACGATGGCTGCATCGGCGCCTTTTGCACTCTCCACGATCTCGTCGGTCAGCTCCATCTCTTTTTGGGACCACGGCACCTTGCCCCAGCCCTGTCCTTCGTCGTACGGATTTTTCTCGATCCATTTTTCGTATGTTCCAAGAAGATTCTCGTCGAGTGTAATGTCTTTTTCTTCTTTTAAGGCATCCAGAATACCGACAACGTATTTCGTATTGACAAGACCGCCGGAGCCAAGTCCGCTCTTATAATAGTGGAATGCAATTCTTCCGAAAACAGCCACTTTGTCTCCTTTTCGAAGCGGGAGTGCCTCATTTTCGTTTTTCAGAAGTACACAGCCTTCTGCCGCTGCCTGACGGGCCAGTGCTGCATATTTGTTGAAATCCAGTGGTGTAAATTTTCCCATTTTGTTCCCCTTTCTCCTGTATCCTTTCTGATCCGACAAGTGCCGGGACACCTGATACTTCCGGGTCCCGGCACCTGTTCTGGTCTCTTGTCTTTTATTATCTCGTATTCCTGGCTTTTTTTCCAGTTCTTTTCTTATCTTTTTTTCGTCTGATATTGACCTTTTTGTTCCTGTCTTATCCGATCAGTCCCTGGACAATTAATACCAGAAGCAGCAACGGCAGAATATAAGAAAGATAAACCCGTACCCAGTCCGGCACTTTCAGGCCCCCGCCCTTATTTGCCTCTGCCTGGTAGTTTTTGAAGCCCCAGCCCCATTTTGAAGTACAGAACAGAAGGTAAATCAGAGAGCCGACCGGCAGCAGAAGGTTGCTGACGATAAAGTCCTCAAGATCAAGAACGGTGCTTCCTGCGCCGAGCGGCTGGAATCCGGACCACACATTGTAGCCGAGTGCACACGGCAGGGATCCTAAGATCACCAGAATGCAGTTGATGATGGCTGACTGTTTTCTGGAAACGCCGAAAATCTCAGAAAAACAGCACATGATATTCTCAAATACAGCGATGATGGTAGACAGCGCCGCAAAGAACAGGAACAGGAAGAAGAAGCTTCCGAAAATCCGTCCGCCCTTCATCGAGGTGAAAATGTGCGGCAGCGTCATAAAGATCAGCTTCGGGCCGCTGTCCGGCTGTACGTTGTAGGAGAAGCACGCCGGGAAAATGATGAGGCCTGCGGTAATCGCTACAAACGTATCGAGCGCTGCAATGCTGACTGCCTCGCCGAGCAGGGATTTTCCGCCGTTTAAGTAGCTGCCGAAAATCAGCATCGCGCCGATACCAAGGCTCAGCGTAAAAAATGCCTGGCTCATCGCGTTTGTGATAATGTGGAACAGTCCCACCTGTTCGATCTGCTGCATATCCGGCACCAGATAGAATTTCAGTCCCTCTTTGGCACCCGGCATCGTAAAGCTGTAAACCGCAAGGAAAATCATGATGACCATCAACACGATCATCATCACCTTTGTAACACGCTCCACGCCGTTCTGCAGACCCACCGAACAGATCAGAAAGCCTGCAATTGTAATAATCAGCATGGTAATGACAAGAATCGACGGAGATGAAAGCATCTCGTTGAATTTTCCGGTTACGGCGTCGCCTGTCAGGCCGCTGAATTTTCCGATTAAAAAGCTGTAGAAATAGTACAGCATCCAGCCTGCAACGACGGTGTAGAACATCATCAGCAGATAGTTTCCGATGAGGGCAACGTATCCGTGGATATGCCACTTCTGCCCTTTCTTTTCCAGTTCCCCATACGCGCGCACGGTACTCTTTTTGCTTCCTCTTCCGATGGCAAGCTCCATCGACAGAATCGGAACTCCCATGATGGCAAGGAACAGCAGGTAAAACAGCACGAAAATGCCGCCTCCGTTGTTTCCTACCATATACGGAAATTTCCATACATTTCCGATGCCGATGGCACATCCTGCCGAAAGCAGAAGAAAGCCAAGGCGCGATTGGAATGTTTCTCGTTCCATTTCTTTTTGTTCCTCCCTTTTTTCTTCCATACTCCCGGAATTTCTCCGCAAGTACATCTTCGTACAAAACCAAGACTTCAGACAGCACCGTTCTGCCGTTCTTTCCGGTATGCCGACGGCGAGATTCCCATATGGTGACGGAATACTTTTCCAAAATAGTTTCCACTGGAAAATCCGGTTTCTGCTGCAATCTCTTCCACACTCTTTCCGGTATTCAAGAGCAGCGTCATCGCTTTGCGAATTCTCGCTTCCTGAAGATACTGCATGGGAGAAACGCCTGTTTCCTCCCGGAAGCATCTCGTAAAATGGGCAAAGGAAACCCGGCTCTGTTCTGCCAGCTGTTCAATCCCCTGCACAGATGCGCAGTCGGTATCCATCTGCCGTATCGCTTCCCGAACAAAAAAATGTGTCTGCTTCCGCTCCGGACGCTGTACCTCCCGCAGAAGAGAACAAAAAAACTGATACAAAAACACACCGCATTCATACGGTTCCGACCGGTAACCGTTTTTCAGTTTTCGATGCATCTGCAGTGCAGTCCGAATTGGCTCGCTATCTGCATCCGCATAAAAAACATCTCCTGTTTTTTCAAACAGTCGTTCTGCCGCATAGGACACTGCACTTCCACGAAAATGAAAATACAGAAAAATCCATGGTTCTTCGGATTCCGGATGCAGATAATATCTGCTATTCTCCGGAATCTGACACAAAAATCCTCTCCCGGGACGCATTTCATACGTTTTTCCGTTTTTTTCAAACCATCCTGTTCCCGAAAGCGTATACTGCATCAGCCATCCGGAATATGTTCCGCGGTCTGTATTATGAAATGCATACGGTTCCTTCCATCTCTTTTCCACCCCGCCGTCCAGCAGCAAAAACGGAGCGTTCGGCCAGTGATCCAGATCCAGGATTCCATATACTCCGATCAGATCTTCCATCAAAAAATTACCTCTTTTATCCGGTTTGTCTTCTTGTTTTGCACTATGTCCTTTATTATACTTTTCTTATCAGAAAAAAACAAGCATTGCTTTAGAAAGGAGTTTTTTCTTATGCATCTGACAAACAAAAATACATGTGCACCAACCCCACCGATGGGCTGGAACAGCTACGATTACTATGATACAACCGTGGACGAGGCTGCGGTAAAGGCAAATGCCAACTATATGGCAAAGCACTTAAAAGCATATGGCTGGGAGTATATTGTAGTGGATATCCAGTGGTATGCAAAAAAGGCCGGTTCCATGCGCGACCGGTATCAGTATATTCCATTCTCTGAACTGGAAATGGACGAATACTCCCGTCTGCTGCCGGATCCCGAACGTTTTCCATCTTCTGCAGACGGTTCCGGCTTTAAACCACTTGCCGACTATGTACACAGTCTGGGGCTGAAATTCGGAATTCACATCATGCGCGGTATTCCGCGAATCGCTGCACATCATCACGGAAAGATCAAGAACAGTTCTCTTGGTGCTGAACACGTTGCCGATCCTACGGTCATCTGCGGCTGGAATCCGGATATGTACGGTGTACGCGATCTTCCGGAAGGACAGCTTTACTATGATTCCCTGCTGGAGCTCTACGCTTCCTGGGGTGTTGATTACATTAAATGCGATGATATCTGTAATACCAACATGCACAAAAATCCGTTTGCAGCTGCGCATGAGATCGAGATGCTCTCGAATGCCATCCAAAAATGCGGACGGCCGATCGTCCTCTCTCTGTCTCCGGGACCTGCGCTCATAGAGAAAGCATGGTTCTATGAAAAGCACGCGAATCTCTGGCGCATCACCGATGATTTCTGGGACAACTGGGCACAGTTAAAGGATATGTTCCAGCGTTGCGAGCTCTGGCAGAGCCACGTCTCTGCCGGCTGTTATCCGGACTGTGATATGCTGCCGCTTGGCGAACTCGGAAAAGGTTTTGCTACAGAACATCATACGTATTTTACCCCGGATGAGCAGAAAACGATGATGACACTCTGGTGTCTCTTCGGCTCTCCACTGATGCTCGGTGCCGAAATGACGCTTCTCGATGACGATACACTGGCACTTCTTACGAACACGGATATTCTCGCGATGCTGCCTCCGTCCGTTCGTCCGCATCAGATCACGCGTACAGACAATGAAGCTGTGTGGTATGCAAAGGATGACACAACCGGAACAACCTACGTTGCACTTTTTAATCTTTCGGATGCACCGCAGACGGTTTCTTCCACACTTGCCGATGCAGACTGCCCACTGGAGTCTGTTGCGGCGAAAGAACTCTGGAGCGGTAAAGCACTTTCTTTAAACGGCGGTTTTTCTGCTTCTCTTGCTCCGCACGCCTGCAGCGTATGCCGTTTTGAAACACGATAAAACGATCATTTCTTAAAACAAGCAGCAAATCATGTCCTGCCCGGGACCAAAACAATGGTTTTTCCTCCGGGCAGGGCATTTTTATGCTCTATTCATACCGCGCAATCTCTTTCCGCAGCCGCTTCATAATCCGTTTTTCCAGCCGCGAGATATACGACTGGGAAATCCCGAGAAGATCCGCGACTTCTTTCTGCGTTTTCTCCCGCCCCTCTGGCATATTGATGCCAAACCGGAGTTTCACGATCACCTGCTCCCGCTCAGAGAGCTTGCTGATTGCGCTTCCCAGCACGCGATGTTCCGCCTCCTGCTCGAGCCCCTGATAGATCACATCCTCCTCCGTTCCGAGGATATCCGACAAAAGAAGCTCATTTCCATCCCAGTCTACATTGAGCGGCTCATCGATCGAGACCTCCATCCGTGTCTTGTTATTTCTCCGCAGATACATCAGAATCTCGTTCTCAATGCACCGGGACGCGTACGTGGCAAGCTTGATCTTTTTTTCCGGATTGAACGTGTTAATTGCCTTGATGAGGCCGATGGTTCCAATCGAAATCAGATCCTCCACACCAACTCCTGTATTATCAAATTTCTGTGCAATGTAGACGACGAGACGCAAGTTGTGTTCGATCAGCTCGCTCCTTGCCGTCTCGTTTTCCGGATCGGAAAGCCCCGCAATCGCATCGGCCTCCTCCTGTCCTTCCAAAGGCGCCGGGAGAACATCTGTGCCCCCGATATAAAAAATTTCCCCTGTCTGACGAAATACAGCCGGCACGGACCGCGGCAGCATACGAAGCCGGAATCCGTTTGGCAGTGCAGCCTGCAGCATACTTCATTCCTCCTGTCCTTCCATGAGATCTGGATGCAAAATTATTTCATAGCCCCTGGGAGATGAACTATTTTCTCCGCCAAGCGCAATCAGCGGTCCGCTTATGTGCCTGGCTGTATGTTCTGTCACAAGAATCATTTCCGAGATCCGGATCACCGGCAGAAAGCCCCGGCCTTCCAGTCCGCGAAACGGTATGTAACGGGGCTGCAGCGCAAGAAGCCGTTCCGGCTCCGGCACCGTCTCGTGCCTTGCAAGCGCCGCAATCCCTGTCCGCATTTCGTCCGGGAACAATTCGAGTATCACAGTGTACGGTACGACCGAGACCGGCTTTTTGGTTGTGGCATCCCGCAAAGTATTGCCCGTGTCGTACAGTCCTTTTACTTTTTTCCATTTCCCATTCTGCACAAGCTGTACCGTAACCTGCCTGGCGTGTTCCAGGAGCATCTCCTTTCGGATCTTCAGCAGGAGGAGTGTTC
This sequence comes from Blautia sp. AF19-13LB, assembly GCF_003479105.1. Classification (NCBI taxonomy): domain Bacteria; kingdom Bacillati; phylum Bacillota; class Clostridia; order Lachnospirales; family Lachnospiraceae; genus Blautia; species Blautia sp. AF19-13LB. The sequence continues at coordinate 119,285 of NZ_QUGO01000010.1, read as the reverse complement.
CCGCATATGCGGCACTCCCGGAAAGAAGAAAAAGAAAAATTCCCCTTCCCGGCATCAGCTCCCGGAACAGGCGGTATGCACTGCCGATCAGAAAACCGGACAGTATATAGCCTGCCATTCCCACCACAAGATCCCGTACTGTCGTGATTCTGCAGCCAGATTTCACCATCCCTGTTGTAATTCCGATTCCGACCAGGGCGAGCAGCGCACCCGGCAGATACCGTGCAAACACGGCATACAGCACCGCATAACCGGCGCCGAGCGCGGCTGCCGCAAAACTCCTTCTTCGCGTGGCAGATCGTTTCAGAAGAAAGGAGGAAAGGCGCAGAATAGTATAATTCAGCAGAAGATTCTCTGCAAAGAGAAGATCCAGAAAGATCTCATAGTGCAAAAAAACACCCCCTGCGCCTTTTGCATGGTCTGAATTTCTAACAGACCCTATTATAGACGGAAGGGGGTGAATTTTTTGTCGTTTTCGGAAGAATGACCTTCTTTTTTGATCAACAAACTTCGACACGCCGCAACATTTTCGGTCTGCGGCGTGTCGAGGTAAATTCGTTATTTGCTTATTATTCTTTGCTTATCTGCGGTTTCTTAAGAAATCCGGGATCTGGATGTCCTTTTTCGGAACATTGCTTGTCATGGTCTGCTGAGCCTGTACCTGCGGCTGCACCTGAACCTGTGGCTGCGGCTGTACCGGAGCGGAAGCTTTCGGAGCAGTGTGTACCGGAGCGGCTGCCTGTGCAGAGAAGCTGCTGCTGGAAAATGCGCTCTTTCTTGCATCTGCCGGCTCTTTGCGGGATACGCTTGCCTGTTTCGCCGTTGCATCGTTGAGACCTGTTGCGATAACGGTGATCTTCGCTGTATCGGTAACAGAATCATCATACATAGCACCGAAGATGATGTTTGCATCCTCTCCAGCCAGATTCTGTACGTAACTTGCAGCATCGTTTGCATCCATAAGGGAGATATCTCCGGAAATGTTGATGATAACGTGGCTTGCACCCTCGATGGTGGTCTCAAGCAGCGGACTGGAAACAGCCTGCTGTACAGCCTCGAGCGCTTTGTCGTCGCCCTTTGCCTCGCCGATACCGATGTGGGCGATACCCTTGTCGGTCATAACGGTCTGAACATCTGCGAAGTCGAGGTTGATGAGTGCCGGCAGGTTGATCAGGTCTGTGATGCCCTGTACGGCCTGCTGCAGAACCTCGTCTGCTTTCTTTAATGCCTCCGGCATGGTTGTCCGGCGGTCTACGATTTCAAGAAGTTTGTCGTTCGGGATCACGATCAGGGTATCTACGTTTTCCTCGAGTTTTTCGATTCCCATCAGCGCATTGCTCATACGGGTTCTTGCCTCGAATTTGAACGGTTTTGTTACAACGCCGACAGTCAGAATGCCCATTTCTTTTGCAACGCCTGCTACAACCGGTGCTGCACCTGTTCCGGTTCCGCCGCCCATACCGCAGGTGACGAATACCATATCAGCGCCTTCCATGATCTGTTTGAGCTCTTCGATGCTCTCCTCGGCTGCTTTCTCTCCAACCTCAGGTTTTGCTCCTGCGCCCAGTCCCTTGGTCAGCTTCTCGCCGATCTGGAGAATGGTAGGTGCCTTACAGAGGGTCAGCGCCTGTTTATCGGTGTTGATTCCAACGAATTCAACGCCGCCGATGGATTCCTCCACCATTCTATTTACAGCATTATTTCCTGCACCACCTACACCGATTACGATAATCTTTGCAGATGATTCTGCCTCATTTGTCATGATCTCTAACAATTTCAACTTCCTCCTTTTGATTATGAACTGCTGTCTATCTCAAAATAGTCTGATATTCTGATGGTCATACATAAAGATATAATATAATTTCTTCGGAAAATAATCAACTGTTTTTTTCGTATTTCATAAAAAATTCAGGATTATTGCGTTTTTTTGACGGCTTTCCTTTCCTCTTATACATCTTTCGAGAAGACAAAGCTGCTGTCGCCGTCCTTGTAATCCTCCATATGGAGTTCTCCGGAAAGACCGGAAAGGCTCGGCAGGATTGCTGCTACGCGCGTCATCTTTTCTTCTAACGCCGTATCGGTTCCAAGCAGAATCCGCACGGTATCATAGTAATGCAGAATAATTTCGCTGTTCTCATTAAATTCCACACTGTCCGGCGTGATATTGTATTTCTCCGTCATTCTCGTAAGTGCGAGCATGGTGCGGAAAACTGCCGGTTTTTCAACCGGGAGCTGCTTGTTCACGGTCACATAGTCAAACGTAAGTCCTGTTACAAGCGGAACATCGGAAAGGGTCGGCTGAAAGTCTGTCGTTGTCACACGTGCACTTTTAATCGTATCCGCCGAGAGCGCACCGTCGGACGTACTGCTTTCGGATGCTGTGCCATCGGATGATACGCTTTCGGATGCAAGCGACTCACTCGTAAGAGATCCATCCGCACTCGTTCCATCGGAGGCGGTTCCGTCGGAAGGCTCACCCTCCGCAGGTGTTTCCTGCTCCTCGTCCACGCACTCCAGCACGATGCCGTTCTTGTCAAAATAGACCTTCTGGCCTTCGTACTCGACATAACCGACCACTTTTTTCTCATTTACCTGGATGCAGATGGTGTCATAGCTTACAAACGTAAACTCCACGGAGTTCATAAAAGGAATATCGCTCATATCAACCTTCGAATGAAACGTCGTAAGAAGCACCGTGTTTTTCATCCACTTGTCGTCCGCGACCATCTCTTTGATTTCATCTTTTGTATACCGGGTGTTCCCCGCCACCTGGATATTGCGGATTTTGAACACATTAAAAAACAAGGCACCTGCAAGGCCGACGCCAAGCACCACCCCGGTCAGAATCCGTATTTTTCTGTTTTTCTTCTTTTTTCTGTTTTTTTTCTGTCTCATATTTCTTTTTCTACGATAATCTTGGCTCCGAGTTCCCGGAGCGTTTCTGGAAACCGTTCATACCCCCGCTCAATCAGTTCTGTCTGCCGGATTGTGGAAAATCCTTCTGCGGCAAGCGCCGCCGATACGAGTGCCGCGCCGCCCCGAAGATCCTGGGAAACAACTTCTGCACCGTGCAGACGGCTTTTTTCGGCCGTCAGCCATTTTCCGCAGATCTGCAGCGTACCGCCCATTTTCTGCAGCTCCTCTGCCGTCCGGAGGCGGTCCTCAAATACATTTTCACAGATACAGCTCTTTCCTTCCAGCGTCATCGCTGCCGCCAGATACAGCGACTGCAGATCCGTCGGAAAACCGGGATATTCCTCTGTCTCCACGTACGGAACAGCATGCTGCACGTTTTTGCTGTCTGCTACCAGTGTACCACTCTTCCTTGTATATTGTCCACCTATTTTCTGATAGAGGGACAGAACCGCCCCCATTTCGTCCAGCGGCGCGCCGGAAAGCGTCAGGTGCCCCCGCGTCGCCGCGCCCATCAGAAGATACGTCCCTGCCGCGATCCGGTCACCCGGAACACGATACCGGCAGCCGGACAGCAGTCTCTTTCCCTGCCTTCCGTAAACGGTAATCTGCTCCGTCCCCTCGCCGGTAATCTCCGCTCCCATAGCCTTAAGAAACCGGCAGAGATGAACCACTTCCGGCTCCCGCGCACAGTGCTCCAGCCTTGTTGCACCTTCCGCTCCGACAGCAAAAAGAACCGCATTTTCCGTCGCCCCGACACTCTTTTTCGGAAAGCAGAGCACGGCTCCTTTCGGATGATCTGCCTTTGCCCGAATGGTGCCGTCCTCCTCGAAGACCTCGGCTCCCAGAAGCTCCATTGCCCTCTGATGCAGGTCCGTCGGCCGCTTTCCGATCCGGCAGCCGCCGGCCCCTGCAAGGTATGCCTCCCCTGTCCTTGCAAGAAGACTTCCCAGAAACAAAAGAGAGGCGCGCAGTCTCTTCGAAAGCGCTCCCTCCACACGGCTTTTTTCGATCTTTTCACAGTTCAGGTGGAGCGCATTCCTCTCCCACCAGACTGTTCCGCCAAGGCTTCTTACAATCTCCGCCATATCCTCCACATCGGAAATCTTCGGGCAGCCTTCCAGCACGACCTCCTCTTTTGTCAGAACCGCCGCCGCGATCATGGGAAGAACGGCATTTTTGGAACCCTGGACTGTTACCGTTCCGCAAAGCCGCCTTCCGCCGAGAATCTGATATACTCCCACCTGTTCTCTCCCATCCGGCCTCTCTTTTTACGGTATGCATTACACTCCCGTTTTGTTCCCGTTCTGCAGCGCTTTTCCGCCTTTTTAATCGGTGTCCCTCGAGACCGACAGGGCAAGCCCCATCTCGCCGAGCAGAAACAGCACGGAGGTGCCGCCGTAACTGATAAAAGGCAGCGTAATGCCGGTATTCGGAATCGTATTTGTCACAACCGCGATGTTCAGGATCACCTGAAGCGCAATATGCCCCATAATTCCGCCCGCAATCAGTGCTCCGCCAAGATCCCGCGCATGGATCGAAATAACCATCAAGCGCCAGATCAGCACCGCAAACACGGCGATCACCAGGCAGGCGCCGAACAGTCCGCCCTCCTCACAGATAATCGAAAAGATCATATCATTCTGCGCTTCCGGCACAAAGCCAAGCTTCTGCAGGCCTTTTCCAAGCCCGCAGCCAAAGATTCTCCCGCTGCCGATCGCATAGAGTCCCTGAATGGTCTGGAACCCCTTCTCGTACGCCTCCGGGTTGCGCCAGATGGCAAGGCGTTCGAGGCGGTAGCTCTCCATCATCAGAAAAACGGCAATAAACCCGATGCCGGTGCCTCCGATTCCGAGAAACGGCAGGTAGCCCGGATGTGAAATAAAGATCAGAAATGCACAGATTCCGAGCAAAATAATCGCCGTACTTAAGTTATTGCTTCCGACAAGCGCTGCAATCGGCAGGGTGCACAGCACCGCCTTTGTCATAAACCAGAGACTGTCGGGCCGGCCTTTCGTGTGCTCCATCACCCAGGGCAGGAAGAGAATCACCGCCATCTTGGCAAATTCCGAGGGCTGGAACGATAAGGGGCCAAGCTTTAACCACCGCTTCGAGCCGTTGTACTCACTTCCGAAAAAGAGCACCGCCGTCGAGAGCGCAAGGGAAGCCGCATAAAACCACGGTGCCAGTGCAAACAGCCGCCGGTAATCTATTTTTGCAACCGCATACATACCGATCACACCGAGCGCACTTGCAAAGAGCTGCTTCTTGAAATAATAAGCCGGGTCATGGAATCTGACCCGGCCGTTATACGCGCTGGCGCTGTACAGAATCACAAGGCCAAGGCCAAGCAGAATCCATACCGTCACCAGCAGCGTCCCATCTATTTTTTTCTCTTTTTCCTTCCGCATCCGCGCCACACCCGCCGTTCGCTCTTTTTCAGCTTATGCGGGATAGTTTCCTGATATGACGTTTTTACAGTGCTCTTACGTACTCCTTAAACAGCTCACCGCGCTGCTCATAGCTCTTAAACTGATCCCAGCTTGCGCAGGCCGGGGAAAGAAGAACCGCATCCCCTGCATTTGCCTTGTCGTGGCAGATCTGTACGGCTTCTTTTAAGTTGTCTGCCATGATAATGTCGTTGAATCCGACGTTTCTTGCCGCTTTTGCGATCTTCTCTTTCGTATCTCCGATCAAAACCAGGAAACGTACCTTTCCATCGAATGCCTGAATCCACTCTTCGTAGGTGGACTGCTTGTCGTAGCCGCCGCCGATCAGCAGAGTCGGGCGGTTCATCGCCTGGATGCCTTTGATGGCCGCATCCGGATTCGTTCCCTTGGAATCGTTGTAATATGCCACGCCGTCCTTCTCGCAGACATACTCGATGCGGTGCTCTACCCCTGCAAACTCCTGAATGACTTTGCGGACAGTTTCCATCGGCACGCCTGCATGAAGTGCCATCGCAGAAGCAACCATGACGTTTTCAAAATTATGTAGGCCGAGCAGTTTTAAGTCGTCGGTTCTGGTCAGAAGCTCCGTCTCGCCGTTCTTTGCAATGCGGATTTCGCCGTCCTGATAATAGATGCCGTCCTTTAACGCACGCAGACTCGAGAAGTACATCACCTGTACTTTCTTCTCTGCCATCAGTTTCTCGCCGAACGGGCGCAGGATTTCGTCCTCATAATTCAGCACACAGAGATCATCCATCGTCTGATTTTCGGTGATACACTCTTTCACGCGGATATACTCTTCCATCGTGTGATGGCGGTTCAGATGATCCTCGGTAATGTTTGTGATCGCACTTGCCGCCGGATGGAACTCTTTGATGGTTTCCAGCTGGAAGCTGCTGATCTCGGCAACCGTTACGGTATCATCTGTCGTGTCGAGTGCCGCGGATGTGTACGGGGTTCCGATGTTTCCGACCACTTTTACTTCCGGCTGATATGCTTTCATGATCTCGCCGAGCAGCGATGTTGTGGTGGTCTTTCCGTTAGTACCGGTAATCGCAAGCACTTTTCCGCGGCTTACCTGATACGCCAGCTCCACTTCACCGATGACCGGGATCTCTTTTTCTTTCATTTTAAGGACAACCGGCAGATCCGTCGGAACGCCCGGGCTTAAAACGACAAGATCAAGGCTGTCGAGCATCTCCTCCGGGAGCTCGCCTAAGACAACTTCCACGCTGTCACGGCTCTCTAATTTTTTTAAGATTTCTTCTTTTTCGAGTTTGTCATTTCCATCGTAAAGAACGACAGAAGCACCTTTCTTGTGCAGCAGCTCCTCCGCTGCAATTCCACTCTTTCCGGTTCCGAAAACCAGTACTTTTTTTCCTGCGAAAATCATGTTTGATTACCTCCATATTTTAAAGCCCCATCAATGCGATCAGGCATAGTATCGCTGTGATTGTAGCAAACACCGTCACAATCTGTGTCTCCGACCAGCCCATCAGCTCGAAATGGTGATGGATCGGCGTCATCTTGAAGATCCGTTTTCCCTTCGTCAGTTTGAAGAATGACACCTGCAGGATCACAGAGAGAATCTCCATCATATAAATGAATCCCACAAGCGGCAGAAATAAGGGGAGACGTAAGAAACACGCCATTCCCGAGACGAAACCGCCGAGTGCCAGACTTCCGGTATCGCCCATAAAGACGCGGGCAGGAAATACATTGAATACCAGAAACCCCAGCAGACTCCCGATAACCGCAAGCGGGGACGGGGAAACACCGTTTCCGAGGCCGATCGATGCCACGGAAAAGAAAACAGCATTTAAAATCGTCACACTCGCCGCCAGTCCGTCAAGGCCGTCGGTAAAGTTGACACCGTTGACCGTTCCAAGAATCACAAAGGCGAGAAACGGAATCGTAAAAATCCCTGCGTCCAGCTCTTTGCCTGGAAGGAACGGAATGCGCATCCGGAGGGAAATTCCGGAAAAACGCGCCAAATACCACAGAAAGACTGCTGTAATCACTGCCTGCAGTGCCATTTTCTGCTTCGGGTACAGCCCGTCGCTGCGGTGCAGCACGACTTTCAGATAGTCATCGAGAAAGCCGATCAGGCCAAAACCAAGCGTCAGAAACAGCACCGGAACCACTTCCGCTCCCTCTTTCCGGAAAAGGAGGGAAACTGCGGTAAACGCCGCCAGAAACATCACGCCGCCCATCGTCGGGGTTCCCGCTTTTTTCTGGTGGCTCGGCACACCCTCTTCCCGCTCCTTCTGCCCCGCTTTGACTTTTCGCAGAAACGGGATCAGAACCGGCCCCAGCGCCAGGCTGATGCCAAAGGAAAGAAGAACCGGCAGGATCATTTCTCTTTTCATAGACGCACCTCTTCCTTTTTGTACGGATTGTGTACGGAACAGGCATGTCAAAATATTTTCTCCAGCCTATTCAGTATATAGCTTTTTGTTCTGTTTCGCAACCTTCTTTTATAATCCAAGTTACGGTTCGCTCAGCAGTGAAACACTTGCTGTTTCGCTGCGTAAGAAAGTGATTCAGGTGTGAGCAGCCCTCCTTTTGCGAAGCAAAACTTTAAATGAGGGCTGCGAAGGACACAATTCTCAGGTTTCCTGAGAATTGTGTCCAATACCGAGATACGGAAGTACATTGGAAAAGATATCGCGGATCACCGGCGCGCAGATCGTTCCGCCGTAGTAGACGCCCTGCGGATTGCGGATAATGCAAAGCCCCAGCACCGTCGGATGCTCCGCCGGGGTGAAGCCGAGGAATGAGGAAATATAGCGGTTGGCGCTCCGCGGAAGTGTCTGCGAAGTTGCCGTCTTTCCGCCGATGGAATATCCCTCGAGGTACGCATTCTTTCCAGACCCTTCTGAAACGACGCTTTCCAGAATTTCGCGCACCGTCCTGGAAGTTTCTTCCGAAAGAACCCCTTCTTTTTCCGGAAAATTCAGATGCTTTACAACATTTCCTTCTTCATCGAGCACATCCGTTGCGACATGCGGCGTCACCATTTTTCCGCCGTTGACGAGCGCAGAGACCGTCGCCGCCAGGCGGATCGGCGTGATCTGGAAGGACTGGCCGAATGCCATCGTCGCAAGCTCAACCTCTCCGATGTTTTCCTCCTTGTGCATAATCGTCGATGCCTCGCCCGGCAGATCGATCCCCGTCTTTTCCATCAGGCCGAAATTCCGGAAGTAATCACAGAACTTTTCCACACCGAGCCGCAGCCCCACTTCAATGAACACCGGGTTGCACGAGTTCTGCGCGCCCTGCACGAAGTTTTCGGCTCCGTGTCCCGTCCGCTTGTGGCAGTGGATCCGGCGGTCCTCCACGATTTTGTAGCCGGGACAGAAAAACGAATCGTTCGGCGACACAACGCCCTCCGAAAGTCCCGCCGACATCGTGATGATCTTAAAGGTAGATCCCGGCTCGTACGTATCGTTGATGCAGGCATTCCGCCACATCTGGTTCAGCAGATCCTGAATTTCTTTTTCCGAAAGTCCCGTTGTATCCTGCTGCAGCGTGAACGGATCGTTGAGGTCGAACTCCGGCACATTGACACAGGCATAGATTTCTCCGTTCTGCGGATTCATAAGAAGAATCGAGACGCTGTCCGCCTGTTTTTCTGCCATCGCCTTTTCCGCTGCCTGCTGGCAGTACGCCTGGATATTGACATCCAGGCTGACCTTTAAGTCCCTTCCCGCCACCGGCTCCTGGCGGCTCTCCCCGATGCCGTTCTGCTCAATCCCGCGCGCATCCGTTGTCGTCAGGATTTTTCCGTTGATTCCTTTTAAAATTTCCTCATATTCCACTTCCAGTCCGATGATGCCCTGATTATCGCCTCCGGTGAAGCCGATAACGCGCGACGCCAGCTTCCCTTTGGGGTAATACCGCTTGAAATCCTCATCCACTTTTACCCCCGCGTATCCGTACGACCGGATGGTATCACCCGTCTCCTTGTCCACATTCGTCTTGACACGCTCGATTGAAGACCGCTTCTCCACGCGTTTCCGCGCCGTCTCCTCCGAAATTCCAAGCTCTTTTACCAGCATCGCAATCACCGCCTCCGGCTCCTCAATCTGGCTGTGGATCACGGAAATCGTACAGACCGTGCGGTTTGCCGCGAGAACTTCCCCGTTTGCATCAAGAATCCGGCCGCGCGCCGCCTTGATCCCGCGCTCCCGCTCGTGCAGATCATCCGCCTTCTCGGAATAATAGACGGACCGGAACACACACAGATACACCAGCCGCCCGGCAAGTCCGACCATCATTCCCATGCAGAGTACCCACAGAAGAACCGTCTTTTTCCGGTGATACGTTTTGTTTTTACGCATAGAATACCCCATAGCCGAATCCATTATGATAACACTATATGGAAACTGCTATGGGGTTATGTCTTTTGTTTTTTATGTTTTTTTACTCTTCATTGATGAGATCCAGCTCGGCGTTTGTCAGACCGCCGTTCTCGATATTGCTGTTTTCAGCACTGTTTTCCGTATCGTCTTCCTGTACCGGTGCCGCTACGTTTGGATCATCCGTTCCGGTCTCGGAGCCTTCGCCCGTCACACCGTCCGTATCATCCGGGAATACGTTCAAATACGGCAGCAGTTCTGTGTAGATCTCTTTTACGATCTCCTGTGCCAGCACACTGTTCGCCTGATTTTCTACATCCGGCTCGTCCACAATCGCGTAAACAACAGCTTTCGGGTTTTCTACCGGTGCAAATCCGATAAAGGAAACGAGATATTTTCCATTGCCTCGCGGATACTTCTGTGCAGTACCTGTTTTTCCTCCCATCGTGTAACCGGCAACCTTTGCACTCTGGCCGCTTCCATCGGTCACGACTCCCTGGAGGAAACTTCTCATTTTATCGCTGATTTCCGCGGAAACCGTCTGACGCACCAGATTCGGCTCATTGCTCTCAACAACAGCTCCTGTGCTGTCCGTGATCGTCTTCATCACATGCGGCTGGTAATAATTGCCTCCGTTGATCAGAGAGGAAAACGCAGCTGCCTGCTGTACCATCGTCACGGTATAGCCCTGTCCGAATGTACTCGTTGCAAGCTCGGTCGGTCCCATGGTATCCTCCGTGTGAACCAGGCCGTACGCCTCACCCGGCAGGTCAATTCCTGTCAGACTGCCGAAACCGAAAATATCCTGATAGCGGAGAAATTCCGCTGCTCCCATCTTCTGTCCGATCTGCATCATACCAGCGTTGCAGGAGTTTTTCAGTACATCGGCCGGTGTCTGTACGCCATGTGTTCCCGGATAAGCTCCGCAGCGGATCATCTGCCCTGCAATCGTCTCAAACCCCTCACAGTCAAACAGGGTATCATCATCGATTACATCGAGGGAATATGCCGCCGCCACGTTCATCGGTTTTGCCGTGGAACCTGGCTCATATGCATCGGAAATACAGTAGTTTTTCCAGATGGCACTCAAAGCCTCCATTGTCTCGTTATCGTTCATCGCATCAATTTCTTCCTTCGAATAGAACGGTGTCAGATCTCTTGGATTGTTCAGGTCATACCAGTCGGAAGAATCCATACCAAGAATCTCTCCATTGTTCGGATCCATCACGACAACGCCGATATTCTTTGCCGCTTTTGTCTGACGGTTCGTCTCAGTGTCCGATTCGTCCGCGCCGTTCTGGACATGAATCCGCTCATTGTAATTCTCGATCGCCGTGCGGATGATCTTCTGAATATTTACATCAATCGTCGTAACCACGTTTTTGCCCGGCTGCGCCTCGATGATCGTCTGTTCCATATCCGCATCTTCGTTGTAATAGCCGAACTGGCGGCCATTCACGCCATTTAAGATACTGGAATAATACCCTTCGATTCCCCAGTCTGCCGTGTCTCCTGAATACGTAAAGCCGATCAGATCGCAGGCAAGTGAATTTAACGGATACGTTCTGTGGTAGGATTCCTCGAACCAGACGCCGCGGATGTTGGCACGGTATGCTTTTTCCGCCTGCTCGTTCTCATCGAGCTCCTTGTTCTTTTTGTCCGCGTACTCGTCCACATAGGCCTCAAACGCTTTTTTCGCGTCCATCGAGACCTCTCTGGCGAGAACCTGGTACTGGCTTTCTTTTGTCGTTTCGCCGGTCAGACGATCCCGGATATCCGTCTCGTCGAGTCCGAAGTATTCAACCAGTGCTGCTACGGTCGGATCGACGTACGGATGGGTATCGTTCTTTTCTTCATCTTTTACCGTCGTATTGGCAAGTTTACAGTCGAGAATAACGTTGTAAACCTTCTCACTCGTTGCCAGAATCGTTCCGTTCCGGTCGGTGATACTTCCCCGCTGGAATGGAATTGTCCTGCTGTCGTAGGACTGCTGCGTCTGGCTTAAAACCTGTCTTTCGTATTTTTCTCCCTTTGTGGCATTCACATACGTAATGTCAATCGCTAAAGCAACAAAAACCAGCATCACTCCCAAAAAGAGTGCTACCAGTTTTCTGCTCATACGCCCACTTGTCTTCCGTCTCCGGAATGCCCCGCTTCGTTTTTTATTTTTTTTCTGTTTACTCACGTTTTCACCTATTTCGCATCCGGAACATCCTGATACTGTCTCACATAGCTGTTTTCTGAATCATCGAAATAAATTACCTGGGACTCATCTGCATATTTCATGCCGAGCCGGTTCTGTGCTGCTTCTTTGACTGCCTCAAGATCTTCGGAGGCAACCGTTGTATTGTAATAGGCGTCATTGTCCGCCTTCAGATCGCTCAATTCTTTTTCTTTGCTGGTAATGTCTTCCGCCTGCGTGGTAACCACGGTCTGCAACTTGACATACGCAACACACGCCGCGATACACAGTGTGCAGACAATGGCAAGAAAAACAGCGTAGCCCGCGCTGATCTGTGTCGCCCGTGCCCGGTTTCTTCTTGTCTGGCTGCTCACACCCGATTTCAGAGGCCGTGCTTCTTTTGGTGCTTCCTGCGGCTGTGCTGCAAGACGCCGTACCGCACTTCCGTCCTCAAACGTATCTGGCGTATAACGTTTCGTTCTATCTGTCGAATTTACCCTTCCATCTGCCCGTCTGGCCATAACTTCTCTGTCTCCTTCGTGCCGAGCCGTCACACTTTTCGTTCAAAGACGCGCAGTTTTGCGCTCTTGGAACGGGGATTTGTTTCCATTTCCTCTTCTCCCGGCAAGATCGGTTTCCGAGTTACTACGGTTCCCTTGGACTTCTTTCCGCATACACAGACCGGAAATTCCGGCGGACACGTACATGGATGCTCGTTTTTTCTGAAAATGTTTTTTACGATACGGTCTTCCAGAGAATGAAAGGTGATGACACAAAGTCTTCCACCGTCATTTAAGAGATCAATCATGCCGTCCAGTGACTCCGACAGAACGGTAAGTTCCTGGTTCACTTCGATACGGATTGCCTGAAAGGTTCTCTTGGCCGGATGGCCGCCCGTCGCCCTTATTTTTGCCGGAATCGAGCGCTTGATGATTTCGATTAACTCCCCAGTTGTTCGAATCGGCGCCTGCTGCCGGCTTACGCATATATTGTGTGCAATTTTTCTTGCAAAACGCTCTTCTCCATATTCATGGAGAATACGCGAAAGATTCTCTTCACTGTAATCGTTCACGACTTCGTACGCGGAAAGAGCATTTCTCTGATCCATCCGCATATCCAGCGGAACATCCTCACGGTATGTGAATCCACGCTCTGCATTATCCAGCTGATAGGATGAAACTCCAAGATCCAGCAGGATTCCGTCTACCCCGGTGACTCCGATTTCGGCAAGACGCGGAACCATATCGCAATAATTGCTGCGGATAATCGTGACCTGGTTCTGAAATGGTTCCAGGCGTTTACCCGCAGCAGCTATCGCAGCTTCGTCCTGATCTATGCCTATTAATCTCCCCGTGGCAGATAAGCGCTCACATATATGACTGGAATGTCCAGCGCCTCCCAACGTCCCGTCCACGTAGATTCCGTCCGGTTTTATCTTAAGGTTTTCAATGGTTTCCTTCAGTAATACTGATGTATGCGAAAATTCCATGGTCATCTCCTGTATCCCAACGAAACAGATCAGATCACAATGCCCATCTCTTCCATTGATTCGGCGATGGCATCCATATCATCATAATTGCTGTTTTCGTTCCATTTTTCCTTGCTCCAGATTTCAATCCGGTTGATATTTCCGGTAAGGACTACATCTTTTTCCAGACCAGCAAATTCCCGCAGCGTTGCCGGTACGAGAATCCTCCCCTGCTTGTCCAGTTCACATGACGTAGCACCTGCTACAAAGAAACGGGAAAAAGTTCTGGCGTTTTTGTTTGTAAGTGGTAAGGCTCTCAGCTTCTCTTCAAAGGCAGCCCATTCGTCGTTTGGGTAAATGGAAAGGCATCCGTCCAATCCCTTCGTCAGTACAAACTCTTCTCCCAGCTGTTCTCTGAACTTGGACGGTATGATCAATCTTCCCTTCGCGTCAATCGTATGACTGTACTCTCCCATGAACATAATGAAAACCCTCTTATCACCTGAAATGGCGGTCTCCCCACGCACCACTTCATGTATCGCGCCGCAGCCAGACTGCCACATCCGCTCCACAACGCACCACTTTTCACCACTTTCTACCACTTATATTTTTATTCTATATCAACTCAGGGAAAATAGCAAGGTCTTTTTTCTATTTCATTTTTAAGATTTTCCCCAAAATGCAACATTTTTATGCGCATTTTCCGCCTTTTTTATACCAATTTTGTATCAAAAAAGAGAAAACCTTTTTTGCCGGTTTTCCCCTTTTCTGTATTTTTATTCTGTTTTTTTCACTGGTTTTATCCTTAAGAATGGGCTGTCTCCCCACCGGATGATAATTTTTTTCGTTTCCATACCACCAGGATGGTACATCCCACCACAAGGCACCCCGAAAGGAGCTGGGAAACCGGAAGTCCCACCACCGGAAGCAGAAGCTGGTCGGTGCGGAGTCCCTCGATCCAGATTCTTCCAAGGCCGTATCCTATCAGATACATCAGGAACACTTCGCCGTTAAATTTTTTTCTTTTCCGAAACCAGAAAAGAAAAAGCAGGACACCCACATTCCATAAACTTTCATATAAAAAGGTGGGATGCACCTGAATATACTCGACGCCGTTTACCGTCACCACATGATCCCACATTTTCTGTGTGATTTCATTGGCACGAACCGCGGAAACCGGAAGCTGCATTGCAAACAGGTTGTTAGTGTAGTCACCGAATGCCTCACGGTTAAAGAAGTTTCCCCACCGTCCCATAATCTGACCGAACACGATGCTCATGCTCGCGGTATCCATCAGAAGGCTGAAGTTCTGTTTCTTCTTTCTGCTGTAAATCACCACCGCAATGCAGGCACCGATGATGCCGCCGTAGATGGCAAGTCCGCCTTGGCGGATGTTGAAAATACTCAAAAGATCATCCTTATAATAGTCCCAGGCAAATATAACGTAGTAAATCCGCGCCCCGAGAATACCGGCTGCGATGCCGATCATCGCAAGATCGAGGTACTGCTCCGGGTTCTGCCCTGTCCGCTTTGCCTCTCTTTGGGCAATCCAGATCGCAATCATCATACCGGTTACGATCACGATGCCGTAATAGGCGATGGAAAATCCGAAAATACTGATGTTTTTTCCCACATGGTCGAGATAGATCCCGAGATTGGGAAAATTAATTTCCATATCCATAACTTATATTCTCTCTTATTATTACTTATCAAACGTTGAAACGGAACAGGATGACATCGCCGTCGCGGACAATGTAATCTTTTCCTTCCATACGCACAAGGCCTTTCTCTCTTGCTCCTGCGTAGGAACCGCAATCGAGCAGATCCTGATAATTGACAACCTCGGCTTTGATGAATCCGCGCTCGAAATCGGTGTGGATTTTTCCGGCTGCCTGCGGTGCTTTTGTTCCGACTTTGATGGTCCATGCACGGGTCTCATCCTCTCCTGCTGTAAGGAAGCTCATGAGGCCGAGCAGACGGTAGCTTGCTGCGATCAGTTTTTCCAGGCCGGACTCGGTAAGACCAAGATCCTCGAGGAACATTTTTTTCTCATCCTCTTCGAGTTCGGAGATTTCTGCCTCGATCTCGGCGCAGATGACGAATACTTCGCTGTTGTGCTCTTTTGCATATTCGCGGACGGACTGCACATAGGAGTTGTTTGCACCGTCGTCAGCGAGATCATCCTCTGCTACGTTTGCTGCGTAGATGACCGGTTTACTGGTCAGCAGGTTGTACTCTGCGATCCATTTCTCCTCGTCCTCGTTCTGCAGCTCCATCAGGATGGCATCTTTTCCGTCCTCGAGCAGTTTTTTCAGACGCTCCTGGAATTCGAGCTCTTTTGCTGCCTCTTTGTCCATTCTTGCAGATTTTGCAGTTTTGGAAATACGGCGCTCGAGTACCTCAAGGTCGGCGAAGATCAGCTCAAGGTCGATGGTCTCGATATCACGGAGCGGATCAATGCTGCCGTCTACGTGGATAACGTTCGGATCCTCGAAGCATCTGACAACGTGAACGATAGCATCTACCTCACGGATATTGGCAAGGAACTGGTTTCCAAGTCCCTCTCCTTTGGATGCACCTTTTACAAGACCTGCGATGTCAACGAACTCGATGACAGCCGGTGTTACTTTCTTGGACTGATAGAAATCTCCGAGCTGCTGCAGACGCTTGTCCGGAACCGGCACGATGCCGACATTCGGGTCAATGGTACAGAACGGATAGTTTGCGCTCTCTGCTCCTGCTTTGGTCAGGGAATTGAAAAGTGTACTTTTTCCGACGTTCGGAAGGCCCACGATACCTAATTTCATAGTAATCTATATCTCCTTTGTTTTTATTTTTCGCTTCTTTTTCTGTTCGGGTTCTTTTTATGCACAAAAAGAGCCCAATGCAACTATAAATTATAGCACACGGGCTCTTTGATTTCAATGGATTTTAATCTCTTGACTGTACCATCAGAAGAATGCCGCCCTCGTACGATACATGCGCGGTCTCCTCGACGATCTCATTGCTCACGCACAGACCACCCGAAGTATTCGGCAGACAGTGATGGTCGAGCGGGTAGGCGAAGCCCTCCAGGGTGATGGATGCGACTTCCTTTTCCAGCGGGAAGAACGAAACGTACTTTCCGAACTGCTCTTCTTTCCGGATTTCAAACGAAGTTTCCACCGGAATCGTAATCAGATTGCGGCTGTCCACGATGTAAGCCGGAATTTTCTTCTCCCATGCCGTTTTCAGGTTCTGCACAATACTTAAGAAATGGTCGAGTCTTCCCCCTGTTGCTCCGAGGATCGTGATTTCACTGCTTCCCAGAACAATGGCCTGCTGAAATGCGATGTCCGTGTCCGTATTGTCCTTCATGGGATTAAATTCCCGGATCGGTGCGACATGGTTCTCCTTGTAATAATTTAAAATCTCCGGAGATAAACTGTCAAAATCTCCCAGAATATACGTCGGCATAATCTGGTAATGGTAGCAGAACTCCAGTCCCCGGTCTGCTGCCAGGATAATATCAAACTGCTGTTTCTGAAGATATGGGAAGGCAAAATCCGGTTCGATCATCCCTCCCGAAATAATACATGTTCTCACGTTTCCCTGCCTCTTTTTTCTGTCTTTTTGTATCTTATTCTGCCTTTTTGCTGTATGAAGAAATTTTTTCCTGCAGCTCGCGCACGTTCTGCTCGATGTTGCTGCCAAATACAGCAGAGCCTGCCACGATGATGTTGGCACCTGCCGCAAGGACTTCATCGATGGTCGCGCGGTTGATGCCGCCATCGACCTGAATGTGCACATGCTCCAGTCCCTTTTCATCCAGCATTCTGCGGAGCGTACGGATCCTCTCCGTCGACTCCGGGATATACTTCTGGCCGCCGAAACCAGGATAAACGCTCATAATCAGAATCATTTCTACCTGATCCATCACGTCCGTAACCGCAGAAAGCGGCGTATCCGGATTTACGGCAACTCCGGCATCTGCGCCTGTTTCATGAATCTTTTTCACGGTTTCTGCCAGATCGCGGCATGCCTCCGCGTGAACCGTGATCATATCCGCCCCGCAGCTTTGAAATTCTTCTACGTACCGCTCCGGGTCCTTTACCATCATATGAACATCAAAATACAGACTGCTTTCTTTTCGGATCGACTTTACCACCGGCATTCCAAACGAAATGGATGGTACAAACATTCCATCCATAATATCGATATGAAGCCACCGGCACTCTGCTTTCTCTACCCTTTGGATCTGTTCTCCGAGACGGTTGAAGTCTGCGGATAAAATAGAAGGTGCCAACTGATATACTCGGCTCATGCTAGTATCTCCTCTTTTCCTGTTCTTTCAGTTCTTCATAGAACATGGTATAGTTTTCAAATCTTTCTTTGCTGATATTTCCCTGTTCCAGTGCCTCTTTGACGGCACAGCCCGGCTCTTTTCCGTGGATGCAGCCGAGGAAACGGCATTTTCCTTCGTACGGATGAAATTCCGGGAAAAAGTTTTTCAGCTCCTCTTTTTCCATATCGGTTGTATAAAGCGAGCTGAACCCCGGCGTATCGCACAGATACGTCTCATGGTCGATCGGGATCATTTGGGAATGGCGCGTCGTGTGTTTTCCTTTTTTCAGCTTTTTGCTGATCTCTCCGGTCTCCATCTGGATTTCTTTCTGCATCCGGTTTGTGATCGAAGATTTTCCGACGCCGGACGGACCGGCTACCACCGTTGTTTTCCCTTTCAGGTATGCTTCCACTTCCTGCATGCCCTGCTCTTTCGCTGCACTCACCGTAAAGACACGGTAACCGCAGTTCTCATAGACGCTTCGCAGATGGTCTGTGTAATCTTCCCCCGCAAGATCTCTTTTATTGAAACAGATTGCCGTCGGAACGTTCTGCTGTTCCATCATCACAAGAAAACGGTCCAGAAGCGTCAGGTTCGGGGTCGGATTTTCCAGCGCAAAAATCACAAGCGCCTGATCGATATTGGCCACTGCCGGACGGATCAGTTCATTTTTTCGCGGCAGAATCCGGGTCATATTTCCTGTTTTTTCCGCTTCATCCAGAATCTCGATTTCCACAAGATCTCCGACGAGCGGTTTCTGGCCTTCCTTTCGGAAAATTCCTTTTGCTTTGCACTCATAAATGCCGGATTCTTCTACGTCTACGTAGTAGAATCCGGCAATTCCTTTCATAATCTTTCCTGTCATACTCACCCTTCACTCAACGGAACCGATTGGTACTGTGCAATTGCCTGATAACTTCCGCTCGAATCCATCTCATAGAAGACGATTCTTCCGGTAGAAGAAGCAGACGATGAAGCACTCCAGTTGGTGTTGACAGAATACGGCCAGCTCGTAATGGCCTGTCCGTCCATGATGGTGATGGAGGTCTCGTTTCCGTTCCCATCATCCTGGATCAGCTCAATTTTTGCAATACCACCCTGATACTGATCCGGCGCACTTAAGGTCTGGCTGCAGGACCAGGTAACATCCGTAGCGGTATTTGCGCCCGGCTCTGCCGGTGTCGGGGTCGGTGTATTCTCATCCGGCGTCGTTGGCTGTGCACTCGGGCTATTGACATAAATCGTAACGTCAGAACCTTTCTTTACTTTGGTTCCGATTGCCGGGTCAACCTCCATGACTTCGCCCTCGGCCACCTTGCTGCTGGTTCCTGTTTTTACAATAATATTGAAATCGCTCAGGATTGATTTTGCAGTTTCCTCATCCAGACCAATTACATCACGGATTGCAATTTCTTCCGCGTCCTTTGATCCCTTGCTGACAACGAGGGTAACGGTGGATTCCGGTGCAACCTGGCTTCCTTCGGCCGGATCAACGGAAATTACGTATCCTTCGGCAACGGTATCGCTGAAATCCTCTGTGGTAGAAACCTGAAGTCCAAGCTGGGTCAGAGCAGCGCTTGCAGCGTCTTTCTGTGTTCCCACAATACCGGTCGGAATCGTTACGGTTTCTTTTCCGGAGCTTACATAATACGTAATCGTTGCATTTTTATCAACTTTCGTTCCCGGTGTCAGATCCTGACGGCAGATCTTTCCTGCCTCAATGACATCCGATGCCTCGGTTCCGCCATTGACTACGCCAAGCTTCAGGCTGTTTGCCAGTGTGGCTGCATCTGCCTCTGTTTTGTTTCTCAGATCCGGAACGGTTACTTTTTCCTCTTCTTTGCTGCTGGAAGAAACAACTTCCGTGCTGCTCGATGATGATGCAGAACCAGAAGAAGCTGCGGTCGGTCCTTTTCCGCCGACAATGCCGGCTGCCTGTGCGATGAAGTAGATCAGCATGCAGATGATGATGGCTGCAATCGCAAAACCGCCGATCGTAATGATCTTCTCAAGTTTGTTTCCGGCTTTGTCATCGTCATCCTCATCGTCGTAATAGGAATCGTCGTCATCCTCATCGTAGGAATCGCGGTCATCCTCGTCTTCGTCCTCATCCTCTTCTTCTTCGTCCTCGTAGCTGTAATCTTCGTTCTCGTCCTCATCCTCGATCTTGCTGTAGCGCTTGCGGGCCGGCTCCTCTGCCGTCTGCGCATTTGCTTTTGCTGCTGCGCCGGAACGGATCTGGCTTAATTCCTCTGCGGATACCATAACGGTCTCGGCGTGGGAGCTTAACGGAGTTACTTTTACGAAGTTGCCCTGCGGCTCCATCAGCGAATGCTTCAGGTCATCGATCAGCTCCGCCATGTTGTTGTAACGGCGGTCCGGGCTCTTCTGGGTACATTTTAAGATGATCTGCTCCAGTGCGAACGGAAGGTTCGGGGTATATTTGGATGGAGATTCAATCTCCTCCTGTAGATGCTTGATTGCGATGGCAACGGTGGTGTCGCCGTCAAACGGCACTCTTCCGGTTACCATCTCGTACATGGTGATACCAAGGGAATAGATATCACTCTTATAGTCCGAATATCCGCCGCGCACCTGCTCCGGAGAGCTGTAATGTACGCTTCCCATAACGTTCGAACTGATCGTATTGGAAGAAGTTGCCTTTGCAATACCAAAGTCGGAAAGTTTTACTTTTCCGTCTGTGGAAATGATGATGTTCTGCGGTTTGACATCGCGGTGTACAATATTGCGGTTGTGTGCTGCTTCAAGACCAAGGGAAACCTGAATGGCGATGCTGGTCGCCTCTTTTACGCTCAGTTTTCCTTTGCGGTCAATGTAATCCTTCAGAGTAATTCCCTCGACAAGCTCCATGACGATATAGTAAACGCCGCGGTCCTCCCCGACATCGTACACGTTTACAATATTCGGATGGGACAGTCCTGCTGCGGCCTGTGCCTCCGTGCGGAACTTGCGGATAAAGGTTTTATCCTCCCGGAATTCCGGTTTTAAAACCTTGACGGCCACCATGCGGTTCAGCTTGTGGTCTTTTGCTTTGTAGACATCAGCCATACCGCCGGAACCGATCCGGCTTATGATCTCATATCGTTCTCCTAAAATAACGCCCTCTTTTAACATTCTTTCACCTCGTTTGTAAATGGTTCAACGACAATGACTGCGATATTGTCTCTGCCGCCATTTGCATTTGCTTTATCAATTAAACGTTTCGCCTTGTCCTCACCGTCTTCTCGGCAGATGAGTTCGAAAATCTCCTCATCCGTTACCATGTTGGAAAGGCCGTCCGAGCACATCACCAATTGATTGCCCTCTTCAAGCTGAATGTCAAAGAAATCAATCTTTACGGTATCCTGTGTGCCTACTGCTCTGGTAATAATGTTTTTGTCCGGGTGATTCCGCGCCTGCTCGGGAGTGAGTTCTCCAAGGCGCACCATCTCTGCGATCAGGGAATGGTCCTGCGTCACCTGGTCAAACGTGCCATCTGCTGCCAGATACAGCCTGCTGTCTCCTACGTTTGCAACGTAGGCATAGTTGCCGACAACCGTAGCTACTACCATCGTCGTACCCATGCCTTCCATGGATATATCTCGTTTTGCCTGCTCAAAAATCTGGCTGTTTGCTGCTTCAATTCCATGCCGAATGATCCGCACCGGGTTGAAATTCGTATCCCTTTTTACAGATTCCACCAGTACAGAAACACCGTAACGCGAAGCAAAATCGCCCGCGTTATGGCCTCCCATGCCGTCTGCAACGACAAAGAGGTTCGGAAGGTTTCCGACCGGAGAGGCGGAGGCAAACACAAAATCCTGGTTCATCGTCCGTTTCTGTCCGATATCGGTTGCAGAAAATACCTTCATGCTTTTTTCTCCTGTATTGACAGCCGCTTTTTACGGCTGTTCGTTTGATTTATCGATAAAACTTTTTCTTAACTGTCCACAGGCTCCGTCAATATCGGCGCCCATTTCCCTTCTAATAGTAACATTAATTCCGTATTTTTCAAGTTTATTTTTGAAATTCTCTACGACTTTTTTCGTTGATTTCACGTAATCGCGCTCTTTGATCGGGTTGACCGGGATCAGATTTACATGACAGTTGATATCCGAAATCCGCGCGGAAAGCTCTTTTGCATCGGCTTCGCTGTCATTTTTCCCGCCAACGAGAGAGTACTCAAATGTAATCCGACGGCCTGTTTTTGCAAAGTAATTGCGGCATGCATCGAGAATTTCATCAATGGAATATTTATTGGCAATCGGCATCAGCTCGCGGCGCTTTTCATCGTTCGGCGCATGAAGGGAAAGTGCCAGGGTGATCTGGAGTCCCTCATCTGCCAATTTGTACATATTCGGCACGATTCCGCAGGTGGAAACGGTGATGTTTCTCTGGCTGATGTTGAGTCCTTCCTGGCTCGAAAGCAGCCGCACGAAGCGCACCAGATTGTCGTAGTTGTCCATCGGCTCACCCGTTCCCATGACAACCAGATTGGAGACCCGCTCCCCGGTGTCCTCCCAAATCCGGTAAATCTGGTCGAGCATCTCCGACGGAGTCAGGCACCGCACGAGTCCGCCGATTGTGGACGCGCAGAAGCGGCAGCCCATCCGGCAGCCGACCTGGGATGAGATGCAGACGGAATTTCCGTGGTGGTACTTCATCCAGACGCTCTCGATCACGTTGCCGTCGCTAAGGCGGAACAGGTATTTTCTCGTTCCGTCGATTTTGGACTCCTGCACCTGCACTTTTTCGAGACAGGTAAGCGGATACTGTTCCTTTAATTTTTCCCGGAAGGCAAGCGAGAGATTCGTCATCTCATCGTAGCTGCCCGCCAGACGATGATGCATCCAGTCGTATAACTGTTTGGCACGGAACGGCTTTTCTCCCATCTGCTGGCAGGCGTCCTTTAATTCGTCTAAGGTCATTGATTTAATATCCATCTGTTACGCCCGTCCTTCCTCTGTTTTCCGGAATTTTGCAAGGAAAAATCCGTCTGTCTTGTGTACCCCCGGGATCAGCTGCAGCTGTCCTTTGGCCGTTTCTCCGCTTTTCAGCTCATCCGGCAGCAGTTCATCCAGACTGACTGCTTCAAACGGGAACTGTTCCAGAAACCATGCGGCATTCTCGCTGTTTTCTTTTCTGTTGACGGTACATGTGCTGTACAGCAGTGTGCCGCCCGGCTTTACGTACGATGCGGCATTTGCAAGGATTGCCCGCTGAATCCGTACCAGCTCCTCTTCTTTTTCTTTTGAAGCGTAATATTTGATATCCGGCTTTCTGCCGATGACGCCGTATCCGGTGCACGGCAGGTCCGCAATCACAACGTCCGCTTTTCCGATCCATTCCGCATCGAGCTGTTCCGCATCTTTTACCTTCGGCACGACGCAGGAAACACCTGCTCTCTGCACATTTTCCCGGATCAGATCGACCTTGTATTCAGTGAGATCACGCGCTTCCACGCATCCCTGATTTCTCATTTTATCTGCTGCATGGAGGCTCTTTCCGCCCGGTGCCGCGCAGAGATCCAGCACCTGGTCACCCGGCTTTGGATCCGCCAGATGCGCCGCCATCATGGAGCTCACATCCTGAATCTGGAACCGGCCTTCCTGGAAGGCATTCAGTGATGCGATCGTCTCAAAGTTTTTCAGATAGAACGCCTCGCCAAGATACGGCGCTTTTTCCAGCTCTGCCCCCTGGCTTTCCAGGCTTTTCTTCGTCTCCTCGATCGTATTGTTCCAGCGGTTGATACGGATCGTCACCTGTTTTTCTTTCAGGAAATCCGCCATCATCGTTTCTGCCGTTTCTTTTCCGTACTGGGATACGAACTCCTCAACCAGAAATTCCGGCATGGAGTATTTCACGGAAAGATACTGCGTAGTATTGTTCTCCTTCGGCATCGGCAGATGATCTTTTTCCCGCACGATCGTGCGCAGAACGCCGTTGACAAAGCCCTTTAAGTTGTAAAAATGCTTCTTTTCCGCCAGTTTCACCGCCTCATTGACGACTGCCGAATCCGGTACTGCGTCAAGAAAACGGATCTGGTACACCGACATCCGTAAGATCGCACGAATCACCGGCTTGCATTTGTTGATCTTGATTTTGGAATACTGATTGATGATGTAGTCATTCTGGATGCCGTATTCCACGGTTCCCTCGCAGACCCGCTTGATAAACGCACGGTCCTGCCGCGGCAGGAACTGGTATTTATCGAGGGCGTCCCTTACAGCAAGATGGCAGGGCGTTTTCTCCCTGTCCATCTCAAGCAGAATGTTCATAATCAGCTCTCTTGTATTGATTGTATCAGTCATCATTTCTCCTAAATGCTCCGGATAAAATCAGCAGCCGGAGCAGCTGCAGCAGAGAACCGATCACCGCTGCCACGTATGTCATGGCTGCAGCCCAGAGTACTTTCTTGACTCCGTCGTGTTCCGTCTCTGTCACCATACCGCCCTCACTGAGCATTTTTAATGCTCTTCTCGACGCATCGAACTCGACCGGAAGTGTTACCACCTGGAATGCCAGTGCCAGCACAAACAGCCAGATACCGGCTTTCACAAGCATCGGAAGGCTGAAAATCAGTCCGATCAGGAACAGCGGCCAGAAAAGCTGGGATCCAAGGTTCGCTGCCGGAACAATGGCGCTTCTTACTTTCAGCGGCACGTAATCCGTATTGTGCTGTACGGCATGGCCGCACTCATGCGCTGCGACGCCGATCGCTGCGACCGAGGTTGAATCGTAAACCGCATCCGATAAATTCACGGTTTTTGTCCGCGGATCATAGTGGTCGGTCAGTTTACCGGATACGTGGCGGACGGTCACATCGTAGATGCCGGCCTGATGCAGAATGCGCATCGCCGCCTCGCGTCCCGTCATGCCGCTGTACGAGCGGACGGTCTGATATTTGCTGAAAATCGTGTTCATGCGGGCGGATACCGCCATGGAAATCAGTGCGGCAAGAATCACCAGCAGATACGTACTGTCATAAAAAAGTCCCATATCGTTTTTCTCCTTTTTTCTCAGGCACAGCAGCCATCACACCGCTGTGCAGTTCCCCGCCTTAACTTCAGGTTGCTTTTTCTCTTTTATTCGCCAAGTCTGGTACCCGGCTCGATCGCATAGCCGCGCAGGAAATCGGCGGTTTTCATCCGTTTCTTTCCTTCGAGCTGCAGCTCCTCGATCACCAGAATGCCGTCTCCCGTCTTTACATGGAGGCCTGTCTCATCTGCCACCCAGACTTTTCCGGCACTCTTCGTCGGATTCTGTCCCGGAATTTTCGAAAACAGATCGCCGCCGAACATGGCAATGACTTTGGCATCCCAGATTTTCAGGTTCTTTCCGTTTACTTTTGTAAAAGCACTCGGCCACGGGCTCATCGCACGGATCTGACGTTCGATCTCAACGGCACTCTTCGTCCAGTCGATCTTTCCGTCTTCTTTTTTGATCATCCGCGCATACTCTGTGGTGCTTATCTCCGGCTGTTTTTCCGGTGTCACTTCGCCTTTTTCAAGTCTTGGAAGTGTCTCCACCAGAAGTTTTGCTCCGGCTGCGGCGAGCTTGTCAAAGAGACTGCCGCCGGTCTCATCTGCTGCAAGCGGAACTTCCACTTTCGTCAGCATATCGCCTGTGTCGAGGCCTTCATCCATCTTCATAATGGTTACGCCGCTCACTTCATCGCCGTTCATGACAGCCCACTGGATCGGCGCTGCTCCGCGGTAAGCCGGAAGCAGGGATGCATGAACGTTGATGCATCCGTATTTCGGCATGTCCAAAATCTCTTTTGGAATAATCTGGCCGAATGCAACGACAACGATCACATCCGGCTCCATTTTCCGGATTTCCTCGATCGCCTCTGCATCCCGCACGCGGCGCGGCTGATAGACCGGAAGGCCGTGTTTTTCGGCTGCCTCTTTCACCGGTGTCGGCATCATCTGTTTTCCGCGGCCTTTCGGTTTGTCCGGCTGGGTCACAACGCCTGTGATCTCATAACCGGCCTCCACGAGTGCCTCAAGTGTTCCCACGGAGAAATCCGGGGTTCCCATAAATACCACTTTCATCTGAAGTCATCTCCTTTATTTTAAGACTTACTCTTCGTCCTCGTACTCCTCATACTCATCGTACGTGTTGTCCCAGAGTTCGCCTTCTACTTTTTCTGTATACATATGTCCGTCGAGGTGATCACACTCGTGGCAGATGCAGCGGGCAAGAAGTTCTGTTCCCTCCAGTTCAAACGGCTGCATGTCGCGGTCCAGCGCTCTTACCTTTACGTAATTCGGACGGGTTACTGTACCGGATTTTCCCGGAAGGCTTAAGCAGCCTTCTGCTCCTGTCTGGCTTCCGGAAGTCTCCAGGATTTCCGGATTGATCAGAAGATGTGGGGTTCCATCCACATCCATGACTACGATTCTCTTTAAGATGCCGACCTGCGGTGCGGCAAGGCCGACA
Source organism: Blautia sp. AF19-13LB (assembly GCF_003479105.1). NCBI lineage: Bacteria > Bacillati > Bacillota > Clostridia > Lachnospirales > Lachnospiraceae > Blautia > Blautia sp. AF19-13LB. Next base: position 93,142 of record NZ_QUGO01000010.1, on the reverse strand, counting down.
CCGTTTGCCTCATACATGGTGTCAAACATGTCGTCGATCAGCTCGCTGATTCTTGGTGTCATCTTCTCCACCGGTCTGCATTTTTTCGTTAATACGCGGTCGCCTACGACTCTGATTTCTCTGATTGCCATAATTCTTTTCCTTTCTTTTGCTCTTCTATTATAAATAATCTATGTGTAAATAGTATGAAAAAACTAATACTTTCTGCTGAAGTCAAACTGTAAATAAACGGTACGGAAGCCTTTGTTAATCTCGATATACCGCTCCAGTTTTTCCCGCAGCTCTGCCAGCACCTCTTCCTGCGGCGCGCGTACATACACGGCCATGCGGTACAGGTCATTGATTTTCGACACTGCCTCACTTGCCGGGCCGATGATCTGGACTTCGCGGTTTCCCCGGATGCGGATGAGATATCTGCGAATGTATTCCATCGCCTGCGTCAGATGCGCTTCATCCTCCCCGGCTCCGTGGATCGCCAGAAGCTCCGCCGCCGGTGGATATCCCATCAGACGGCGGTAGTCCATTTCTTTCTCGTAAAATGCCCCGTAATCCTGCTCTGCCGCCGTCTGAATGCTGTAATGTTCGGGATGGTACGTCTGAATGACTGCCATTCCCGGCTTTTCGCCTCTTCCGGCGCGGCCGACTGCCTGCGTCAGCAGCTGGAACGTACGCTCCCCGGCACGGTAATCGACTGCATTCAGGGAGAGATCCGCCGCCAGCGCTCCCACCAGCGTGACATTCGGGAAATCGTGGCCTTTTACGATCATCTGGGTTCCAATCAGGATATCGGCCTCCCCCGCCGCAAATGAGGACAGGATTTCTTCATAACTGTTTTTCGTTTTTGTCGTGTCGCCGTCCATCCTAAGAACGCGTGCCTTTGGAAACAGCTTTTTCACGTTCTGCTCAATCTGCTGCGTACCGGCGCGGAAGCCGCCGATATACGGGGAACCGCACGACGGGCACGCATGTACCTGCGGTGTTTCATAACCGCAGTAATGGCAGACGAGCTTTCCGTTATTGTGTGCTGTCAGTGATACATCGCAGTGCGGGCATTTCATCACATGGCCGCATGCACGGCACGAGACGAAGCCCGCATAGCCTCTGCGGTTCAGAAACAGTACAACCTGTTCCTTTTTTTCAAGCCGTTTTTCGATCTCTTCCCGCAGTTTTCCGGACAGAATCGAACGGTTTCCCATCTGTAATTCTTCCCGCATATCCGCGATCCATACGGACGGAAGTGCTGCATTTCCGTACCGCGCATCCATCCGGAACAGCGCGTACGCTCCCGTCTCGCAGGCGTAAGAAGCATCCACCGACGGCGTTGCCGAACCCATCACCACATGGGCATGCTCCAGCCCGGCGCGGCGCACGGCGGTCTCCCTTGCATGGTAGCGCGGCGTCACTTCACTTTTATAGGAGGTTTCATGCTCCTCATCGATTACGATCAGCCCCAGATCCGGAAACGGTGCAAAGAGTGCGGAACGCGGACCGATCATAATACTGACCTCCCCGCGCCGCGCGCGCTCCATCTGGTCGGCGCGCTCGGACGGTGTCATCCGCGAGTTGACCACCGTGACCCTTGTTCCAAACCGTGCGCAGAACCGCTCCACGTTCTGATACGTCAGCGCAATCTCCGGGATCAGCACGATCACCTGTTTTCCTTCCTTCAGCACTCGCTCCATCAGCTCCATATAGACGAGCGTTTTGCCGCTTCCCGTCACACCGCGGATCAGGCAGGGGCGGTTCTGTCCTTCCCATTCCTTTCGAATGCCGTCCACCACGGCCTGCTGCTGTTCGTTTGGTTTTCCCGCAGTTGTTCTTCCTGCCGCATCAGATACCGGATTTCTCCAGGTGCTCGTACGGCGGATTTCCAACACGCCCTGCTCTTCCATCACGTGCAGCGTATCTGCCGTGATTTTCAGTTTCTTGCTCACAACCGGCCCTGGAAGAACCGGCTGGGCCAGCAGCGCGTTTAAGAGACGGATTCTCGCTTTATAATTTTTCTTTCTGTAGTTTTCCAGCAGCTCCTCACATCTCGCAGGATCTGCAAGAAGCGCAATTTCGCGGGTTTCTTTCCCGCGCGCCTTTACTTTGACTGGAAGCACCGTCTTTAACGCCTGGATCATCGTCGATCCGTACGTATGACGCATCCACGCGGCGAGCGCGATGAGCTTCGTCTCTACGGTCGCCGCATCCTTTTGTACCGCGAGGATGGCCTTCATCCGGTCCTGCGGATATTTCGGCTCGTTTCCGACGGAAAGCACATAGCCGGTGATCGTGCGGTTTCCGTTTCCAAACGGAATCTGTACCGCCGTTCCCGGACTGATCTCCCCTGTCAGTTCCGGCGGAACCTTGTACTGAAAGGTCCGGTCCAGTTTTTCATTTGTGATGTCTACGATTACATCAGCGTAAACGCTGCTCATACATTCCCCTTACTTTCTTCCAGTATTTCCCGGATCAGCACGCGCTCATCCATCTCGTACCGTTTCCCCTTCCGGATCTGATACGTTTCGTGGCCTTTTCCCGCGAGCACCACGAGATCGCCCGGCTGCCGGTTTTCGATCACATACCGGATCGCCTCCTTACGGTCTGCAATCTCAACGAAAGCGCCTTCTGTTTTCCCGATTCCCGTCCGGATATCGTCCAGAATCGCCTGTGGTTCCTCATCCCGCGGATTGTCCGAGGTGATGACGGTCAGATCCGCCAGACGCCCCGACACCTCTCCCATCTGGAATCTCCGGTCCCGCGCGCGGTTTCCGCCGCAGCCGAAGAGACAGATCAGGCGCTTCGGATGGTATTTCCGCAGTGTCTTTAACAGGCTTTCAAGGCTCATCGCATTGTGTGCGTAGTCAATGAGAAGCGTCATTTCCGGATACACCGGAACTGCCTCACACCGCCCACGGACGCGGACTGCGGAAAGTGCCTCCTGCATCGCCTTTTCCGGGATTCCCATCTGCGCGCAGACCGCAATGGCGGCAAGCGAGTTGGAAACGGAAAACAGACCCGGCAGATCTACCCGTACCGGAAAATCCGCTGCGCCCTGCACCCGGTATGAGACACCGAGCACGCCGGGCGCCTGATCGAGTGCTGCATCTGCTGCCATAAAATCAGCTTTTTCCCTGCATCCGAATGTCACCAGACGGCAGGTGCTCTGCCTTATGATCTCCGGAAACCTTTTGTCATCCCGGTTTACAATTCCGGTTCTGCAGGTGCGAAGCAGCTTCTTTTTGCAGGACAGATATTCTGCAAACGATGCATGCTCCCCGGCGCCGATGTGGTCGTTTCCAATGTTGGTGAACACACCGTAATCAAACGTAAATCCATCACACCGGTGCTGTTTTTCCGCCTGCGAGGAAACCTCCATCACAACATGGGTGCAGCCCTCCCGCATCATTTCAGAAAACAGCTTCTGCAGCACAACAGGCTCCGGCGTTGTATTTTCTGACAGAATGCTTTTTTCCCCGATCCTCGTCTCGATCGTTCCGATGAGTCCTGCGCGGATCCCTGCTTTTCGCAGGATTTCGTAAATCATATATGCAGTCGTCGTCTTTCCCTTCGTGCCGGTCACTCCGATTGTCACAAGGTGCTGCGCCGGATCGTCCTCCCAGGCACAGGAAAGCTGTGCGAGTGCTTCTCTGCTGTCCTTTACTACGAGTACGGTTACCTTTTCCGGAATCCCTTCCAGTTCCCGCTCCGCAACCAGGACAGCAGCGCCCCTCTCGACTGCTTCTTCTGCATATACGTGCCCGTCCATCCTGTTTCCGCGGATGCAGACAAACACGTTCTGCGGCTGTACTTTTCTGCTGTCGTATGTGATTCCTGTAACTTCCGCATCCAGACTGCCCTGCTGGAGCTGATATGCGATCCGCTTTTGTAACGTGCGCATGTTTTTCATGCCGGGACCTCCCTTTCACGTTTCAAATCCCTACGACTCAGATACTTTTATAGAATACCATAGTCCGAAAAACATTTCAATGTGCGCAATGTCGGTTTCTTCTTGATTTTTGCTCCCATAAACTTTATAATAGTTCTATATTGATGCCTGGTTTTTTCGTATCAAAATCTATGAACTGCAAAGAGAGGTATCTTCCAATGAAAAGAAAAAAAATAGTTGTTGCACTGGGACACAAAGCTCTTGGAACGACGCTGCCGGAACAGAAAGCAGCCGTAAAACGTTCCGCAAAAGTAATCGCAGATCTCGTTGCTGCCGGTGCTGATGTTGTCATCACCCACAGCAATGCGCCGCAGGTCGGCATGATCCACATGGCGATGAATGAATTCGGCAAAATGCACACCGACTACAGCGCAGCCCCGATGTCTGTCTGCTCCGCTATGAGCGAAGGCTACATCGGCTACGACCTGCAGAACGCCATCCGTGCTGAGCTTCTCCGCAGAGGAATCTTCAAAACCACATCCACGATTCTTACACAGGTTGAAGTAGATCCGTACGACGATGCCTTCAACAATCCGGTCAAACTGATCGGCCGTACGCTTACCAAAGAGGAGGCTGACGCAGAGGAAGAAAAAGGAAACTACGTAACAAAAACCGAGGACGGCTACCGCCGAATCGTTGCTGCTCCGAAGCCGCAGGATATCGTAGAGATCGACTCCATCCGTCTTCTTCTCGATGCCGGACAGGTTGTCATCGCAGCAGGCGGCGGCGGAATCCCGGTTCTCCCACAGAATGAAGAGTTAAAGGGTGCATCCGCAGTCATCGAAAAAGACCTCACCAGCGGCCTGATGGCAGAAATGCTGAACGCAGACATGCTGATGATCCTGACCAGCGTGGAAAACGTTTCCATCAACTACGGTACCCCGGACGAAAAACCGCTGGAGCACATCACCGTTGCTGACGCGAAGAAATACATCGCAGAAGGCCAGTTCGGAGAAAACTCCATGCTGCCGAAGATGGAAGCAGCTGTTTCTTTCCTCGAGAAAGGCATCGGCCGTACCGCAGTCATCACTTCCATTGATTCCGCACTCGCCGGATTCCAGGGAAAAACAGGTACGATTATTGAGTAATACAAAGTATACAAAAAAGGATTCCCTCGAGTGGGAATCCTTTTTTTCTACTCTTTTTCCGGACTAAAAAGCCAGATTAGAAAGTAAATTTATCTGCAAAGTAAGCATCGAGATCCTCAATTTTAATTCTCTCCTGCTCCATGGTGTCACGGTCACGGACGGTAACAGCACCATCGGTCTCGGAATCGAAGTCGTAGGTGATGCAGTACGGAGTACCGATCTCATCCTGACGGCGATACCGTTTTCCGATATTTCCACGGTCATCAAACTCGCAGTTGTATTTCTTGGACAGCTCTGCAAAGACTTTCTCAGCGCCCTCATTCAGCTTCTTGGAAAGCGGAAGCACACCGATTTTTACCGGTGCCAGTGCCGGATGGAAATGCATCACGGTACGAACATCATTCTTCTCTGCGTCGAGAACTTCCTCGTCATAAGCGCTGCACAGGAATGCCAGAACGACACGGTCAGCACCAAGAGACGGCTCGATAACATACGGGATGTATTTCTCGTTCTTCTCTGGATCGAAATAGGTCATATCCTGTCCGGATACATTCTGATGCTGGGTCAGGTCGTAATCGGTACGGTCTGCGATTCCCCACAGCTCGCCCCATCCGAACGGGAACAGGAACTCGATATCGGTTGTTCCCTTGCTGTAGAAGCACAGCTCTTCCGGAGAATGGTCTCTTGCACGCATCTCTTCGTCTTTCATGCCGAGGCTCTTCAGCCAGTTGATGCAGAAGCCTCTCCAGTACTGGAACCAGTCAAGGTCGGTGCCAGGCTCGCAGAAGAACTCCAGCTCCATCTGCTCGAACTCACGGGTACGGAAGGTGAAGTTACCCGGTGTAATCTCGTTACGGAAAGATTTGCCGATCTGACCGATTCCGAACGGAATTTTCTTTCTGGAAGTACGCTGTACGTTTTTGAAGTTTACGAAGATACCCTGTGCAGTCTCCGGACGAAGATATACGGTGTTCTTCGCATCCTCTGTAACACCCTGGAAGGTTTTGAACATCAGGTTGAACTGACGGATATCGGTAAAGTTATGTTTTCCGCAGGACGGACACGGAATCTGATGCTCCTCGATGAAGTTCTTCATCTCTTCCTGGGACCATGCGTCTACGCTGCCGCCTTCGATTTCAATGCCTTTTTCCTCACAGAAATCTTCGATCAGTTTGTCTGCACGGAAACGCTCGTGGCACTCTTTACAGTCCATCAGAGGATCGGAAAATCCGCCGAGATGACCGGAAGCTACCCATGTCTGCGGGTTCATCAGGATCGCGCAGTCAACACCTACGTTGTGCGGGCTCTCCATGACGAATTTCTGCCACCATGCTTTTTTCACGTTGTTTTTCAGCTCAACGCCGAGCGGGCCGTAATCCCAGGTATTTGCCAGGCCGCCGTAGATTTCGGAACCCGGATATACAAAACCTCTGGATTTTGCTACTGCCACAATTTTGTCCATTGTCTTTTCCATAGTTAGTTACTCCTCTATTTTATTTGTTTACTTACCATAAACAACAATAACAGGACTGGCAAGAAGAACGTCCTGCTCATATTCCTGCTCTGTTTCTTCTGTCTTAGCCTGCTCTGATGATGACGCAGAAGCACTCTCTGTGGACTTTGTGGTCCACTCGCCGGCCGTATCCACCGTGTTTTTTCCTTTGATCACGGCTGTACCGGAAACGCAGAGCACCGGATCTTCCGTTACGATTTCCAGCGGCTCCTCGCAGACAATCACGCGTACATGCTTAACGCCTTTGACCGCATCTTCGACTGAAACCTCATTGCCTTTAGAATCGACAAAGGAAGCGGAAAAATCATATCCCGCTTCTTCTGCCTCATCCAGCGTGCCTGCGAAAAATTCTGCTCCGTGATAATCCGCGTAGGACTGGTAATCTCCGTATTCCATCCGGATCTCCACCTTGTCCTCTTTGATCTGGCATTTTTCCAGCTTCACGGAATCCGCATCGCCGCGCTCCTCTGTGAATTTTTTGATGTCATCCTCCACAAAGACCTTCAGTTCGTCTTCCGTGTAATCATCGTCTTTGCTGTAATCTTCCACAATAGCTTCTGTCACAACACCATTTTTGCTCACATAGACAGATGTCGTTGTCACATCTTTTAACTTCTCACAGCCCGACAGCAGCACGGAAGCCGCTGTCAGAACTGCGAGAAGCTGTCCTGCTTTTTTCATAAAAATCCTCTAAAAAACCGCCTGAATTATTTATTGCGGTAAATGATATCGTCTCTTCCCGGTCCGTTGGAGATCATGGTGATCGGGAATCCGATTTCTTTCTCTACAAACTCGATGTAGTTTCTGCAGTTCTCCGGCAGATCCTCGTATTTCTTGATGCCGCGGATATCGCATTTCCATCCCGGAAGGGTTTTCAGAACCGGTTTTGCTTTCTCAAGAATGCTGGTGTTCGGGAAATCGTGGATTTCTTTTCCGTCTACTTCGTATGCTACGCAAACCGGAATCTCGTCCAGATATCCGAGAACGTCAAGTACGGTAAATGCTACGTCGGTGGTACCCTGCATTCTGCAGCCGTAACGGGAAGCAACACAGTCGAACCATCCCATACGTCTCGGGCGGCCTGTGGTTGCACCGAACTCTCCGCCGTCTCCGCCGCGTCTTCTGAGCTCATCTGCCTCATCGCCGAAGATCTCGGAAACGAAAGCACCTGCTCCTACTGCGCTGGAGTAAGCTTTGCATACGGTTACGATTTTCTTGATTTCATATGGCGGAACACCTGCTCCTACTGCACCGTATCCTGCCAAGGTGGAGGAAGAAGTTACCATCGGGTAAATTCCGTGATCCGGGTCTTTTAAGGAACCAAGCTGACCCTCAAGCAGGATCTCCTTGCCTTCCTGAATCGCGTTCCACAGGAATGCGGAAGTATCGCATACGTATGGCTCAACCATTTTTTTGTATTCCATCAGCTCTGCATAGATCTCATCCGGATTTAACTGCGGTTTGTGATACAGATGCTTGAGCAGAATGTTCTTGGTCTCGCATACGGATTTCAGTTTCTCTTTCAGGTGCTCATCGTCGAACAGCTCGTTTACCTGAAAACCGATTTTTGCATATTTATCTGAGTAGAACGGAGCGATACCGGATTTGGTGGAACCAAAGGATTTTCCGCCCAGACGCTCTTCCTCATACTGATCGAACAGGATGTGGTACGGCATTACCATCTGTGCACGGTCGGAAATTTTGATCTTCGGTGCCGGCACTCCCTTCGAAACGATCTCATTTAACTCTTTGATCAGAACCGGAATGTTGAGTGCAACACCGTTTCCGATTACGCTTGTTGTGTGGCTGTAAAATACGCCGGATGGAAGGGTATGAAGTGCAAACTTTCCATAGTTGTTTACAATGGTATGGCCTGCATTCGCACCACCCTGGAAACGGACAATAATGTCTGCCTCTTTTGCGAGCATATCGGTAATCTTACCTTTTCCCTCGTCTCCCCAGTTTGCTCCTACTACTGCCTTAATCATGTGACATCCTCCTAATTCAACGTATACTTGCGACCGGTTTTCCCGACCGTACACGCTTAGTATACCATGTTTTTCTCATAAGTAAAACTTATGATTACTTATAAAATCTGTTTTTTTATTATTTCTGTTTATCAAACGCATCAGACGTTGATTTCTGCAGTCATGCCAAGTGCCTCTTTGTTTGCCTCAAGCACCGGATTAACTACGTTCTTCAGGAATGCGTCAACCTGTACGGATGCGCGGCCTGTGTATTTGGACGGATCCATCGTCTTTTCCAGCTCTTCTTTGGTCAGATGGAACATCTCATCCGCTGCGATCAGATCCAGAAGATCATTATCGCGGCCTTCCTCTTTGACATGTTTTCCGGCGATCATGGACAGCTCGCGGATTCTCTCATGCAGCTCCTGACGGTCGCCGCCTGCTTTCACCGCATCCATCATGATATTCTCGGTTGCCATAAACGGAAGCTCTGCCATCATGTGTTTTAAGATAACCTTTGGATAAACCACAAGTCCGTCTACGACGTTCAGGCACAGATCCAGGATACCGTCGATGGCAAGGAAGCCTTCCGGAATGGAAAGTCTCTTGTTTGCAGAGTCATCGAGGGTTCTCTCAAACCACTGTACAGAAGAGGTGATGGCCGGATTTAATGCATCGGTGATCACATAACGGGACAGGGAGGCGATACGCTCGCTTCTCATCGGATTTCTCTTGTATGCCATGGCGGAAGATCCGATCTGTCCTTTCTCGAACGGCTCCTCAACTTCTTTTAAGTGCTGCAGAAGACGGATGTCGTTGGAGAATTTTGTTGCGCTTGCCGCAATGCCTGCCAGAACGTTTAATACTCTCGTATCGACTTTTCTGGAATACGTCTGTCCGGAAACAGGATAGCAGTTCTTGAAGCCCATTTTCTCAGCGATCATCGGATCGATCTTGTCGATGGTCTCCTGATCTCCGTCGAACAGCTCTAAAAAGCTTGCCTGTGTGCCTGTTGTTCCTTTGGAGCCGAGCAGCTTTAAGGTGCTCTGTACGTACTCGAGATCTTCAAGGTCCATTAAGAACTCCTGCATCCACAGGGTTGCACGTTTTCCGACGGTGGTCGGCTGTGCCGGCTGGAAGTGGGTGAAGGCAAGGGTCGGCTGGTCTTTGTAGGTATCCGCAAATTTTGCCAGCTCAGCGATAACGTTCACCAGTTTTTTCTTCACCAGCTTTAAGGCTTCGTTCATGACAATGATATCGGTATTGTCGCCTACGTAGCAGCTGGTTGCCCCCAGATGGATGATTCCTTTTGCTTTCGGACACTGTACGCCGTAGGCATACACATGGGACATTACGTCATGACGGCAGACTTTCTCTCTTTCTTTTGCCACATCGTAGTTGATGTTCTCGGCATTTGCTTTCAGTTCTTCGATCTGCTCATCTGTAATAGAAAGTCCCAGTTCTTTTTCTGTCTCAGCCAGCGCAATCCATAACTTTCTCCAGGTACGGAATTTCATATCCGGGGAGAAGATGTACTGCATCTCCTTGCTTGCATAACGTTCGGAAAGAGGGCTTACATATCTGTCAGTTCCGCTCATAGACACGATTCTCCTTTTCTTGTCAAAATGTGTATTCGGTTTCTCTTTTATCCCCGCTCTTTTTCATCCCCAAAAACAGAACGGGACGTATAAAGAGCGTGTTTGAAATACGTTTCAACCACGCTCTAGTATAACGCATGTTGTTTTTTTAGGCAAGTGCAACGTCGTTACTTCTCACGAAATTTTCCCAAAAAGCCCTGCATTCTGGCATTTTCGGAATCGAAGACTTCGTCCGGCGTTCCTTCCACGGCGATCACGCCCTGGTCCATAAAGATGACGCGGTTGGAAATCTCCCGGGCAAAATTCATCTCGTGGGTAACGATCACCATGGTCATATTCATCTCCGCAAGGGATTTGATGACCTTCAGCACCTCGCCTGTCAGCTCCGGGTCGAGCGCCGAAGTCGGCTCATCAAAAAAGAGCACCTTCGGGTTCAGCATCAACGCACGCGCAATCGCAACCCTCTGACACTGACCGCCGGAAAGCTGACACGGATACGCCTTTTCTTTTCCTGTGAGCCCCATTTTCTGCAGCAGCTCTTCTGCCTGTGCTTCCACCTCCGCACGGTTCCGTTTCTGCACATGAATCGGCGCATCGCAGAGGTTTTTCATCACATCATAATGTGGAAACAGGTGGAAGCTCTGGAATACCATTCCAAAGTTTTCCTGAATTTTCCGCAGCACGGCCGGCTTTGCATAAACGGATTTTCCATTTTGCATGGTGACTGCCTGCTCGCCAAGATACGTCAGGTCACCGCCATCCATCGTCTCCAGCATCGCTGCACACCGCAGCAACGTCGATTTTCCCGATCCCGACGGGCCGATGATCGAGAGCACCTCGCCCTCTTCTACTTTGAGGGAAATATCTTTTAACACTTCGAGATCCCCAAAGCTCTTTCTTACATGGTTCATTTCCAGATAAATCATATCGTTTTCCGCTCTCTTCTTTAGTTAATGATAATAAGAAAATTTCTTTTCCAAAAGTTCCATCACCCACGCCACGACAAAGTTGAAGATGTAGTAGAAAATACCGGCGGCGACGAACGGAACCATCGTGGTCTTGGCCGCCGCGATCTGTTTTGCGATCGTGAACATTTCCACATAGGAAATGGAAAAGGCCAGCGACGTATCCTTGACCAGCGTAATCACCTCATTGGTGATCGCCGGCAGAATCCGTTTCACAACCTGCGGCAGAATAATGCGGACAAACGTCTGTCCCTTCGAATAACCAAGAAGCTTTGCTGCCTCGTACTGTCCACGATCCATCGAAACGATGCCGGAGCGGTAGATTTCTGCAAAATAGGCGCCGTAGTTTAAGGCAAATCCGGTGATAATCGCCGGAAAGCGCCATTTTCCGATGTTCATACCGAACAGATAGAACGGTCCGAAGTAAACCACCATGAGCTGCAGCATCAGAGGCGTGCCGCGCATCAGGGAGATATAGAGCCGGAAAATTCCGCTCACAATCCGGTTTTTCGACATACGCCCGAAGGCGATCAGCAGACCGAGCGGCAGGGAAAATACGAGCGTCAGGACAAATATCGAGATCGTTCCCGCCATTCCGGTACTAAGCTGTGATAGAATTATGGACAACTTCATGCTGCTTTACTCTCCTTTTTTCTCCAGACACACCATGTCTGCGATTCCGTATTTTTCTGCGAGCTTGTCGAATGTTCCGTCGGCCAGAGCCTGCTGCAGGCCTTCGTTTACTTTATCGCAGAGCTCGGTATTTCCTTTTTTGAATCCGATCGCATATTTCTCAGAGTTCAGGTACTCGTCGAGGATTTTGTATCCTTCTCCGCGGCTTTCCAGCTGATATTTGGCAACGCCGATATCCATGGCAACCGCATCGATGGAACCTGCCTGAAGCTCTACAAACGCATTGTTGTAATCCGGGAACTGCTGCAGAGCGGCGAAAGTATCGGCGAGTTCTTTCTGACCGCCTTCTTCCTCACTCTGTAAAAGATCGAGTGCTGCGGATGCTGCCTGCACACCAACCGTCTTTCCTGCCAGATCGGACAGGCTGTTGATGCCGGAATTCTCAGATACGACCATCACCTGGCTGTTGTCCACGTACGGATCGGACCAGGTGTAATCGTCCTCTCTGCCGTTCATGGTAAAGCCGTTCCAGATGCAGTCAATCGCACCAGAATTCAGCTCGGTATCTTTCGCATCCCAGTTGATCGGGGTTTTTACCAGCTTCCAGCCGTAAATCTCGCAGACTGCCTCGGCGAGCTCCAGGTCAAATCCGGTGTAATCGCCGGTCTCATCGTCCATGTAGCCGTACGGCGGGTATTCTGCATCGAAGCCCACGGTAAAGGTTGTCGTTCCGTCTGCGGAAGAGGATGCTGCTCCTGCTGATGAGGCAGATGTTTTTGCTGTGTCTGCAAAGCCGCAGCCAGCCAGCAGGGCAGATACACAAAAGGCTGCTGTCAAAATGCTAACCATTTTCTTTTTCATAATAATCTTCTCCTTTTCTACGTGATCATGTTATCACTGTACTACGCTAAACTAATTGGTATCCTACCATACTCCGGCACCGCCTGTCAACCCGCACCGGTTAAATAATCCAGAAAACCTGTTCCAACACAAAAAAGTCTCCGAAACGGTCAGCAGATTCTGCTTTTTTCCGTCTTCGGAGACTTTGATTTTTCTATTTTGGATAACTATTTATAAACCCTTGTTACACGGCTGCTGATATCGCAGAGCATCTCGTAATCGAAACGTGCCGCCGGGTTGGCGATCTCTTCGATCGTGATGGTCTCATCCCCGTCGGTTCCGACAAGCGTTACAACGTCCTCCACCTGCACATCCGGGATGTCGGTCACGTCCACCATCATCTGATCCATACAGATTCTTCCGATGATCGGTGCTTTTTTCCCGTGGATCAGCACACAGCCCTGGTTCGAGAGAGCTCTCGGATAGCCGTCTGCATAGCCGGCTGAAACAGTTGCGATCCGTGTCATCGGTTTCTCGGTCACATACGTGGCACCGTAGCTGACGCCGATGCCCGGGCCGACTTCCTTCACATGGATGACATGGCTCTTCCATGAAAGCGCCGGGATCAGATCGAGGCGCTCTTTTTTTACCTCCTCGGATGGGTAAATGCCGTAGGTGATGATACCGGAACGCACCATCTCAAAGCGGTGATCGTCAAATTCCATGATTCCGGCGGAGTTGCAGATATGGCGAAGCGGAATCGTCACGCCGCGCTCTGCTAAAAGTGCCGTCATCTTATCATATTTTTCCATCTGCATCGAACAGTACGTCTTGTCTTCCTGATCGGCGCAGGAGAAATGCGTAAACATACCTTCCAGCTCGATGTGCGGAAGATCCGCGATTTTTGCCGCCTCATCCGCATCGTGCTCCGTCACCTGGAAGCCGATCCGCGTCATGCCGGTATCGACCGCAAGGTGTGCTTTTGCTTTCCGGTTCTGGCGTGCTGCCTCTTTTTCGAGGGCAAGTGCCTGTGCGTAGCTGTCGATCGTCTGAGTGATGTCGTATTCCACAAGGTCGCCGTACTGGGACGGGGACACGTAGCCGAGAATCAGGATCGGCGCGGAAATGCCGTTTTCTCTGAGCTCGACAGCCTCCTCGATGGTTGCGGTTGCAAAATAATCAACCTGGTTTTCCAGATAGGATGCTACTGGAACGGCACCGTGGCCGTAGGCGTTCGCTTTTACAACGCCAAGGAGTTTCACGCCCTCCGGTAGTCTTTTTTTCACTTCTCTGATGTTATGCCCGATCGCTTCGAGTGAAATCTCTGCATAACAGCGTAAGTATCTGTTCACTTTTTTCCTTCTTTCTTTCCGTACTTTTTCTGAGACGCCAAAACGTGCCTGAAAACTCTTTCGGATTATTTTCAGACACGCTCTCGTATCAGATTCCGGCTGTGCCGGTTTTTATTTGTCCGGTCTGCGGATGGCGGAATAGATATTTTTTACATTTTTCAGCACTACATGCGTTCTTGTCGCATCGACGCCCGGAAGGCTCATCACCTGGCGGTGGATTTCTTCGAGTTCGTCGGATGAGTGACAGGAAATGCGGATAATCAAATCAAAATCTCCAGTCTGATAATAGCAGGATACGATGTACTCCAGTTTCTGGATCGCATCTGCAAAACTGTCAAAGAACTTCGGATGCTCCAGGCTGACTTCCATCAGCGCGGTCATCTCATTTCCCGTTTTCTTTTCGTCTACAATAATGGTGTATTCTTTAATCACTCCGGTTTCTTCCATTTTACGGATTCTCTCGATGACTGCAGAAACCGATAAATGAATCTCTTTGCTGATATTGGAAGCCGTCTCGCGGGCATTTTTCTGCAATATCTTCAGAATCTTATAATCAATGGCATCCATGTATTTTTCCTCCCATAAGAATTGACAGGGCTCTTCTTTCCAGATTTTAGCATAAAATTTCCCTGTCACTACCTTTCTATTATATCAAATTTTTCAGATAAGTCCAGTTTTTCCCAAAACATTTTATAGAAAGATTAGAATTCCTCTTTAAATTGCACAGATGCCGGTTTTTCTATTCTTCGAAGGTTTCTGCAATATCCTGCATCAGAATGCCGATCCCGAGGTGCTGCGGACACTGTTTTTCACAGCGGTAACAGTTGATGCAGTCGTCGGCGCGTTTTTCCTGGCTTTCGTATTCTGCGCGGACGGCCTCGATGCCTTCGCTCTCCGTCCGGTTGTAGAGTTCGAACAGCAATGGGATGTTGATTTTTACCATACACGGCATGCAGCCCTGGCAGCCGGTACAGGCGACCAGATGTTCTGCTCCATTCTCCTGCATAGGGAAGTTCCCCCTTTTTCTTTGTTTTCCGTTTTTTTATTATAGTACACTTTCCTTCCCGGAACAAGACTGATATTTACGTGCTATTCACCGGACGTTCACTTGCGCCATTTGCCCTGAATTTTCACCTTTTTCAGTATTTTAAAATTTTTTTTAATTTTTTTTAAAAAAGGGGTTGACTTTTCTCCGGCTTTCCTGTAGAATACGTTTTGTCAGTGAGGCACGGCAGTCAACAAGACAGAGAAAAAAATCAGTGCCAATCATCTGCGGGTGTAGTTCAATGGTAGAACACCAGCCTTCCAAGCTGGATACGTGGGTTCGATTCCCATCACCCGCTTCATCCAAAAGGATGTATATGCGCGAGTGGCTCAGGGGTGGAGTACAACCTTGCCAAGGTTGGGGTCGCGGGTTCGAATCCCGTCTCGCGCTCTTTTTATTACCGAAATTTCTTCACAGGAATTTCGGTTTTTTGTTTTTCCAAAAACTTTTTTACCAAAGAAAGGAATTCTTATGATTCAGGACATTGCTCCGCATAAATATTATGTAGATTACCAGCCTTCTGTTCCGAACGATACGGATCTTGTTTTAATTTACGGTCATCATACAATTCTGTGCAATTTCGAAGATCCCGAGATCTGCTACCCTTCCATTGCGGAAATTGCAGCTGTTTTTCCGGAGATTAAAGAAAAGGCAAAATTTCTGTTCCGCATTGATGAGACGGACTATTATGAACTGCGCAGTCCGCAGCTTCCGGAATTTGGCATCTGGAAATACGAAAATACACTAATTCTTCGCAGCGCCGTTCCGGGATGGCTCGGGTTTGCCGGTATCACCGGTTACCAGATCCACACCTGGTACACCGACCACACCTACTGCGGCCGCTGCGGAACGAAGATGCATGCGCCTGGAAATGAACGCGCGATGCAGTGCCCTTCCTGCGGCGCGCTCTCCTATCCGGTCATCTGCCCGAGCGTCATCGTTGCCATCACCGACGGTGACCGCCTGCTGCTCACGAAGTACGCACCTTCCCACAGCAGCCACCGCCAGTACGCCCTCGTGGCCGGCTATACCGAGGTCGGTGAGACGCTGGAACAGACGGTGCACCGTGAAGTCATGGAAGAAGTCGGATTAAAGGTCAAAAATCTGAGATACTATAAGAGTCAGCCGTGGTCCTTCAGCGGCTCGCTGCTCGCCGGATTTTACTGCGATGTGGACGGCGATCCGTCCATTACCCTCGACCGCGAGGAACTCTCCGTTGCCGAATGGTTTGACCGTGCTTCCCTCCCGGAGACCCCGAACCTCATCAGCCTGACCGGCGAGATGATCGAATGCTTCCGCCTGGGGAAAGAACCGAAATAAAACTAAGAAATCACTTTGTGACTTAGTCACAGAAATTCCCGTTCCGCTGTGGTATTCTACAGACATAACAGGAAAACACTTACCGGGAATTACCCGTACAATAAAAAGGAGGACTTCTATTATGTCATTAATTCATGTTACATCCGAAAACTTTGAAAAAGCTCTGCAGGCAGCACCTGGCGTTGCCGTTGTTGATTTCTTTGCTACCTGGTGCGGACCGTGCAAAATGCTCGCCCCGGTCATCGAAGAGGCAGCTGAGGATATGCCGGAGATCCAGTTCTACAAAGTAGACGTTGACGAAGCACCGGAGCTGGCAAGATCCTTTAAAGTCATGAGCGTTCCGACCCTCGCTTTCTTCAAAAACGGCGAGCTCGTAAAGAAAAACGTCGGCGCCGTTTCCTATGAGGAGCTGGAAGAACTGATTAACTCTGTAAAATAAACAGCGTAATATTGGAAATGCAGAAAAAACGTATCGGCACAAAAACCGATACGTTTTTTCTTGCATTTCTTTCTGTTCTTTTCTATCATGGAAGAAACGGCTGCTGCCGTAGTTTACAAAAGAACGTTCTTCTTCCGAAAGGAGTTTTATTTATGTCATCTTTTCTGGAATCCTGTTTTCAGGAGCATTATCCATTTTATTCAAAGCTTACCGCCGATGAACAGCAGACACTCGTGCTCTCTTCCGTCCTGACGACGTATCAGCGCGGCGATTTTCTCTACAGCTGTGACGATGACTGTCTCGGCGTTCTGCTTGTCCTCTCCGGCAAGCTCCGCATCTTTATCCAGTCCGGCGAGCAGCGGGAAATTACCCTGTTTACCACCGGTCCCGGCGAAGTCTGCACGCTGTCTGCCTCCTGTGCGATGCAGGAAATCAGCTTTGATATTCTGATTGAGGCCGAGGAGGAGACGAAAGTTCTCATCACTCCGGCCAGCACGTTCCGCAGACTGTTGAATCAGAATATTTACGTTGAAAACTACATTTACCGGGAAACAACGGAGCATTTTTCCGAAGTCATGTGGGCGATGGGCCAGCTTCTCTTTACGCGGCTTGACCAGCGCCTTGCCGGATATCTCGAGGATGAACGCATCCGCACCGGTTCCCCGGTGCTCTCCACCACGCACGAACAGATCGCGCGGAACCTCGGCAGTGCCAGAGAGGTCGTTTCCCGCACCTTAAAGTCGTTCGAGAAAGACGGCATCGTCGCACTCTCCCGCGGCACGGTCACGATTCTCGATGTCAAAAAGCTCCGCGGCATCTGCCGGATGCGCCGATAGTTCTTCTACGTGCGCAAACATTTTCCCACAGGCTCTGCCCTGCCGCTCGAGAAAATATTTTTCAAAAGCGTTCTAACGGCACTCCATCTTAATTTCAATCTCATTTCCTTCCACGGCCACCTTCGCATAACTTCCGACGATCAGCGGCATCGCCGGATGAAGGTGTCCGATGTCGAGATCCATCACGATCGGCACGTTGTATTTTCCAAGCAGATCCGTCACGGCGCGGTACTGGTCGAGTTCCCCGAATTTCTGTCCGAACTGCAGCGGGCGGCCAATCAGAAAGCCTTTCACATATTGGAACCAGCCGGCGTGCTCCATCTGCCAGATTGCGCGGCGGATCGCAAAGACGTTCAGATCGCACGCTTCCAGAAACCAGACAAAACCGTCCTCTTTATATTTTTCCACAAAATCAACCGTTCCGTCGTACTTCGTTCCAAGAATATTGACGAGACAGTCGAGACAGCCGCCGATGAGTCGTCCCTCAAATGCACTGTCCGCATCCGGGAAGCGGCGCAGAACGCGCGGTTCTGTAATCTGGTACGGCAGATACGGATTTTCCTCGCTTCTGCCCTTCGCATCGTCTCTTTCCCATCCCTCATAGCCGCGGACGGTACGCACTTCTCCCGTCAGTACGCCAAACGCATCCGCTACGGATTTATGCCACGGCTCCATGCCGAAATCACTCGCACACGGACCGTAAACAGCCGCCGTATCGCAGATGGTCGGCAGAAGATACGTAAAATGCGTATTGTCAGAATAGCCGAGATACCATTTCGCCGGTGCCTTTCTGATCTTTTCAAAATCCACGTAATCGAGATCCTCGCACATCAGCTCTCCGCCGCCGCAGGAAATCAGACAGTCATTCTTCTCACTGACATAATATTCCGTCAGCTCTTTTCCGCACTCCTCCGGTGCCGCGCTGATTCCGATGCCGTGCTCTGCATAGCAGTTTGGCCCAAGATCCAGCTGATATCCCATCTCTTTCCATTTTTTCTGTGCATTTGCAAACGCGGACTTGTATGGCTCTGTTGTGCATCCAAACGATGGTGCCACAAAGCCGATCGTTCCGCCCTTTTTCAGATTTTCCGGAAACCTCATGTCGCATCCTCCTTTATCCTAATTCTTCTGCCTCCAGATTCTTATACTGCGTCAGCGCATCCCCGAAGATCAGCTCTCCGTCGTTCTGCGCAAAGTACAGCTCCTCTTCTTTTTCCAGTTTTGCCTTTCCGTTCGTCCCCTCGGTAATCTCCGCGCAGAGACGGTCCACCTCCGTTTTCGGAACGAGAACGCGGATTTTCACCTGATCGGTGTACTCGGATTCCAGAATCGGAATCCCCCGCTGGCCGAGCAGATACTGGATTTTACCGATGCCGTTGTAATCCGTCTCAATCAACAGCCGCACGCCGCAGATCTCGTCAATCAGAGCACTGTTTGCCAGCCCCTCCTGCACCGCCTGCGAGTACGCGCGCACCAGGCCGCCCGTTCCCAGCAGCGTACCGCCGAAATACCGCGTCACCACAACAAGCACATTGCGGAGGCCTGCTCCCTGTACCACATCGAGCATCGGCCGCCCTGCCGTGCCGGAAGGCTCCCCGTCGTCGCTGCAGCGCACCGTCTCCTGATTTTCTCCAATAATATACACAAAACAGTTATGCCGCGCATCCCAGTATTTTTTCCGCAGAGCTTCCAGGCAGGAAAGTGCCTCCTCCTCAGATTCCACCAGACGCACCGTCGCAATAAAACGTGATTTCTTCTCCACGATTTCCCCGGTTCCACCCCGGTAAACCGTCCGAAACTGATCGATCATATGTCCTTACTCCTTCATCCAAATATGTACCTATCTTACCATATCATTTCTGAAAAATCAGCATTCTTTTCAGAAATACTTTTATTCCAGCCCTTTATTTGGTATAATAAAAATAAGTATACCCTGCTTTTTGCAGGGCAGGAACACCATTGATTACTGAACTAAATCAGTTTTGCAGGAACATGACATAAGGAGGATTTTCTATATGCACTTTGGAAAAAGTCATCTGGAAGACAAACGTGAAGATCTGCGGTCCCATTACGGAAAGATTGAAAAGACGGCCGGCGTGACGGCGCTGCGCATCGCATTCTGTCTTCTTCTTGTCGTTCTCGTCTGCGGTGCCGGGCTTGTGATCGGCGCTGTCCGCGGCGTGATTGACAGTGCCCCTGATATCTCGGAGGCAAATATCATGCCGCTCGGCAACGCGTCGTTTATCTACGATGCTGACGGCAACCAGGTACAGAAGCTGACCGGGGCTCAGGGAAACCGTGTCTCGATTTCGATTGAGGAGATTCCGCTCGATATGCAGCACGCGATCGTCGCGGTTGAGGATGCCCGTTTTTATGAGCACAACGGCATCGATCCGAGCGGTATCATCCGTGCTTTCGTTGTCGGCGTCAGCCACGGCTTTCATTTTACCGAGGGCGCCAGCACGATCACACAGCAGCTCTTAAAAAACAATGTTTTCACTGACTGGATGGAAGAGACGCGGATGCAGAGCTTCAAGCGGAAGATCCAGGAACAGTACCTGGCGCTGAAGCTGGAAAAAACACTGACCGCAGAGGGTGAAAACGCCAAAGACGTTATTCTGGAAAATTATCTGAATACGATCAACTTAGGTTCCGGCTGCTACGGTGTCCAGACGGCAGCGCAGACGTATTTCGGAAAGGATGCAAAAGATCTGACGCTCTCTGAATGCGCCGTTCTTGCCGCAATTCCAAAGGCGCCGACGGCATATAATCCGAAAAACCACCCGGAGAAAAACCAGCAGCGCCGCGACAAGATCCTGAACAACATGAAAGAGCAGGGCTACATCACCGAAGAAGAATACACCATTGCCATGAACGACAATGTTTACGACCGCATCGCCATGCACACGCAGTCCCAGGCGGAGAGCGCGCCGTACTCCTACTTTATCGATGAAGTCATCACCAACCTGATCAACGATCTGATGGTACAGAAAGGCTACACCGAAGTGCAGGCAAAGAACGTTGTCTACAGCGGCGGCCTCAAAATCTATACCACACAGGATTCCTACATGCAGTCGATTCTCGATACGGAATTCCAGAATCCGGAGAACTTCCCGGCGAACACGCAGATCGGTCTCGACTGGGCGCTCACCGTAGAGCAGGCAGACGGCGAGGTACAGAACTACAGCAAAGAGATGCTGCAGCTCTACTTCCGCAACAGCGATCCGAGTTTCGATCTGCTCTTTGACTCCCAGGAGGAGGCACAGAGCTATATCGACCAGTACAAAGCCGCTATCATGCAGGAAGGCGATACGATTGTTGCCGAGCGCAGCAGCTTCACCCCGCAGCCGCAGGCGTGCATGACCGTTATGGATCAGCGCACCGGTTACGTGAAAGCCATCGTCGGCGGACGCGGCGAAAAAACAGCAAGTCTTACCTTCAACCGCGCAACCGATAATTATTCCCAGCCGGGTTCCACGTTCAAGATTCTTTCCGCGTACGGACCGGCGCTCGACCTTGGAAAGATTACACTCGCTACGGTAATTAAGGATGAGCCGTTCAACTACAGTGACGGCACACCGCTGCAGAACTCGGATCTTACCTACCATGGTGATGTTACCGTCCGCCAGGCGATCATCAATTCCATCAATATCCCGGCCGTCAAGGTACTGACCGAGCTTACGCCGAAGGTCGGCTTTGATTATCTGAAGAAGCTTGGTTTTTCCAAACTCTCCGAGGAATACGATGTGATCCAGCCGCTGGCTCTCGGCGGTATCACCTACGGTGTCAGTGATCTCGAACTGACGGCAGCCTACGCGGCAATCGCAGACGGCGGCCAGTACCGCAAGCCGGTGTTCTACACAAAGGTTACCGACAGCAAGGGAAATGTTTTAATTGACAACACAGAAAACAAGGCAACGCAGGTCTTCAAGGCAAGCACTGCCTCCCTCCTCACCAATGTCATGGAGGATGTTCTGGAAAAAGGTACCGGTGTTGCCGCCCGCCTCGACAATATGCACGCAGCCGGAAAAACCGGTACGACGAATGAGGCCAAGGATCTTGTTTTTGCAGGCTTTACACCATATTATACCGCTGCCATCTGGGCAACGTATGATACACACGCGGAGTTTCCGGAGAGCGACCGTGAATTCCACAAACGTCTCTGGGCAAAGGTCATGAATGAAATCCACGAAGGCCTTGCCGATATGGATTTCGAAACTTCCGCAACAGTACAGGAGGCAACGATCTGTACGAAGACCGGCCTGCTCGCCCGCTCAAGCTGCCCGTCCATCACCGAATACTTTGCGGTATCCGATCTGCCGACCGAGCGTTGCAGGGGCCACTACACCGCGCCGGCCTCAACACCGACGCCGACCAGAACCCCTTCTGCAGCATCAACTCCGCAGGCAACCCCGACACCGACGGAGGCACCGCAGGAAACTCCGGCTCCGCCCGAAACACCTGCCGATCCGCCTTCTAATACACCGGAGACTCCTGACACACCGGAGACTCCTGACACACCGGAGACCCCTGATGCACCGTCAGAACCGGATACCCCGGCGGAGATATCGGAAGTACAGCCGCAGTCCGAAGAGAGCGGCTCTTCCGAATAACTTTTTCAGTCAGTCTATGCACAAAAAACCGGCCCTCTGGCATATGCCAGCAGGACCGGTTTTTCTATACTTCTTTTTCCATCTGAATCAATTAGTCAATCAGCATTTTTGCTGCGCCGTAGATACCAGCATCGTTTCCAAGGGAAGCGAGTACGATCGGGGTATCTTTGCATGCGATGAATGCTGCTTCACGGTAGTATTTAGCTACGCCGTCGATCAGGATCTGGCCTGCTTTGGATACACCGCCGCCGACTACGATAACTTCCGGGTCAACAACGCATGCAAATACTGCAAGTGCTCTTCCGAGGTACTCGGAGAACTCCTGAACGATTGCTTCTGCTGCTGCATCGCCTTCTTTTAATGCATCAAAGACAGCTTTTGCACTGATGGACTCTCCTCTTTCTCTTAAAGAAGACGGAGTATCATGGGATGCCAGATATTTCTTTGCCAGACGAACGATACCGGTTGCAGATGTCATCTGCTCGAGGCATCCGTGGTTTCCGCAGTTGCAGACCGCTTCTTCTTCCGGCTCAACACATGCATGACCAACCTCGCCGCCTGCGCCGTGAGCACCTGCTACGATCTTGCCGTCCACGATGATTCCGCCGCCGACACCGGTTCCAAGGGTAACCATAACCAGGTTCTTGCTTCCCTTTCCGCCGCCTGCCCACATCTCACCGAGAGCTGCTGCGTTTGCGTCGTTTGCTGCTTTTACTGCCATTCCGCCGAGTTCGTCGGAAAGCTCTTTTACGATATTTTTATATCCCCAGTTCAGGTTGACTGCGATGGAAAGCTCACCTTTGTCATTAACCGGGCCAGGTACGTCAATGCCGACACCGGCAACATCATCTGCCGCGATACCCTTCTCAGCCATTTTTGCTTTTACGCTTTTTGCGATATCCGGCAGAATTTCGCTTCCGCCGTTTTCGGTGCGGGTCGGGATTTCCCATTTTTCCAACAGAGTTCCGTCTGTCTGGAACAGTCCGCATTTTACTGAAGTACCCCCAACATCAATTCCAAATACATAGTTTGCCATTTTCTTACTTCTCCTCTCTTTTTTTCACTAAGTTAGCCTGTACACGGCGGTACAGCTCCTGTGCGGCATTGTAGCCCATCTTCTTCTGTCTGTGGTTGACAGCAGCGGTTTCTACGATGATCGCCAGGTTACGGCCCGGACGGATCGGAAGGGAATGGCAGACAACCTTGTTTCCAAGGAACTCAATATACTCTTCTTCCAGGCCCAGACGGTCGTATTCTTTCTCTTTGTCCCACTCTTCAAGCTTGATAACAAGGTCGATAGACTGGGTATCCTTTACGCTCTCGACACCAAACAGCGTCTTGACGTCGATGATACCGATACCGCGCAGCTCGATAAAGTGACGCGTGATATCCGGTGCCGTTCCGACCAGCGTAATGTCGCTGACACGGCTGATTTCAACCACATCATCGCTGACGAGACGATGGCCTCGTTTGATCAGCTCCAGTGCAGCCTCGCTCTTTCCGATTCCGCTCTCGCCCATGATCAGAACGCCCTCGCCGAATACATCGACCAGCACGCCGTGGATGGAGATCATCGGGGCAAGCTGGACATTCAGCCAGCGGATGATTTCAGCCATGAAAACGGAAGTCGATTTGTCTACCGCAAAGGCCGGTACCTGATAACGATTGCACAGCTCCAGAATTTCCGGTCCCGGAATCATCTTCGTGGTGAAAATGACACATGGGATCTTGCGGCTTACAAACTCTTCAAACGCGCGGACGCGCTCGCTCTCTTCAAGATGCTGCAGATACGTGAACTCTACATAACCGATGATCTGCACACGCTCATTGGCAAAATGCTCATAGTAACCGGTCAGCTGCAGTGCAGGACGGTTGATATCCGGTGTGGCAATGACAAGATCTGTCATATCAACCTCTGGTGTCAGGTTGCGGAGATCCATTTTCTCCACCATTTTGGTCATTTCAATTTCTTTCATTTTCCTGTCCTCCGACTTCATTCGACGTCTTTTTAAATCCGTCTCTTCTATGATTTTAGCACAATAAAGCATCACGGGCAACCTAGAAATTTAACTATTTTGACGAATCCTCATTTTCCTCCTGTGCAGGTGCGTGAAAGAATGTGTAAACCTGCTCCGCTGCCTTTTTATTCATGCCCGGAAGTCCGGAAAGTTCTTCCACGGTTGCCGCCTTGATATCATCAATTCCCTGAAAGTGGCGCATCAGTTCTTTCCTTCTTGTCGGCCCGATGCCCGGGATGTCGTCGAGAATCGAGTGGACCTGGCCTTTGCTCCGCAGCAGGCGGTGGTATTCGATTGCAAAGCGGTGCGCCTCGTCCTGCACGCGTGTGATCAGTTTGAAGCCCTCGCTGTTCCGGTCGATCGGGATTTCCACGTTTCGGAAATACAGACCCCTCGTGCGGTGCTTGTCGTCCTTTACCATACCGCAGACCGGAATCGCAAGATCCATTTCTTCAAGCACCTCAAGCGCAATGTTAACCTGGCCGCGTCCGCCGTCCATCATGATCAGGTCCGGCAGCCGCTCGAAACCGCTGTCCTCCTGGATGCCGCGCAGAAAACGGCGGCTTAAGACCTCTTTCATACTGGCGTAATCGTTCGGTCCCTCGACGGATTTGATCTTGAATTTTCGGTAATCGGCGCGCTTTGGCTTTCCTTTCTCGTAGACGATCATTGAGCCGACCGACTGGAAACCGCTGATATTGGAGATATCGTACGCCTCGATGCGGTCGATCGACGGCAGGTTCAGCCATCTGGCGATCTCTTTTACGGCACCGACCGTCCGACCCTCTTCCCGCTTGATCCGCTCGCGGTCCTGGTCGAGAACGATCTGTGCGTTCCGCTCTGCCAGTTCCACCATTTTTTCCTTGCTGCCCTTTTTCGGCACGCGGATGCGGACCTTCTGGCCCCGTTTGCTGCTTAAATACTCTTCCATCAGCTCCTGCTCGGCAATCTCCTCGGAAATCATGATTTCCCGCGGGATGAACGGCGTGCCGGAATAGAACTGTTTCATAAACGTGAGCAGCACCTCGCTTTTCTGCTCCTCCTCGCCGATCCGCAGATAATAATGCTCCCGCCCGATCAGCTTTCCGTTCCGGATAAAGAAGACCTGCGCCACCGCATCCTCTTTGTCCATCGCAAGCGCAATGACATCTTTGTCCTCGCCGTTACTGTTCGTAATCTTCTGCCGCTCGCCGATCCTGCGCACGCTGTCGATCAGATCACGGTACTCCGCCGCCTGCTCGAACCGCATCTCCTCAGCCGCCTCCGTCATTTTTCCAGTCAGCTCTTTGATAATGTCATTGTAATTTCCATTCAGAAAACTGATCGCCTTTTTGATCTGCTCGCCGTACTCTTCTTTGGAAATGTATCCCTGGCACGGTGCCTTACACTGGTGGATGTGATAGTAAAGACACGGGCGGTCCTTGCCGATCTCCTTTGGCAGGCTCTTATTGCAGGAACGGATATCGTACAGCTTCCGCAACAGTTCGATCGTATCTTTCACAGCTCCGGCGCTCGTGTACGGGCCGAAATATTTCGCCTTGTCCTTCTTCATCTGATGGGAAAACAGAATGCGTGGAAAATCCTCGTTCACGGTCACCTTAATGTACGGGTACGCCTTGTCATCTTTCAGCATCGTATTGTATTTCGGACGGTGCTCTTTGATAAGGTTGCACTCCAGCACGAGCGCCTCCAGTTCGGAATCCGTCACAATATACTCAAAGCGGGCGATATGCGTGACCATCCGCTCAATCTTCGGCCCTTTGTTGCGGCTCGTCTGGAAATACTGGCGGACACGGTTTTTCAGCGAAATCGCCTTTCCTACGTAGATAATTGTATCGTCCGCGTCGTGCATCAGATAGACGCCGGGTTTCCCCGGCAGTTTTTTCAGTTCTTCCTGGATATCAAACGCCATATGACCCTCCTCTTTTTGGGACTGTAATGTTGAAAATGCCCAGCGTGCAGAGATCGTTTTCTCTGCTCCCGCCGGGCCTTTTCGCTTTCTTTTTATATTTCTGGATTTTCAACCGCTTCTTCCGCGTTTCCATTCCGTTTTGCAATCACCTGATGAAAAATCTCCATAAATTCTTTTCCGGTGATCGTCTCTTTCTGGATCAGGTAAGCTGCGATTTCATCCATCGCATCGCGGTTAGCTGCCAGAAGTTCTTTTGCCTGCTCATACGACTCTTTCAAGATCTTCATGACCTCGTGGTCGATTTCGGTTGCTGTGGCATCGCCGCAGTTTAAGACCATTCTTCCGTCGAGGTACTGATTCTGCTGGGTCGCAAGACCGATCAGACCGAATTTCTCCGACATACCGTACTGCGTGATCATCGCGCGGACAATCTTCGTCGCTTTCTCGATATCATTCGAAGCTCCCGTTGTCACGTTGCCAAATACGATCTCCTCTGCCGCTCTTCCGCCGAGGCACTCGACGATCATCGCCTCGAGTTCGCTCTTCGTGTTGAGGTATTTCTCCTCCTCCGGCACCTGCATGACGTAGCCGAGCGCACCCATCGTACGCGGCACAATCGTGATTTTCTGTACCGGCTCGGAATCCTTCTGCAGTGCAGTAACAAGTGCGTGGCCTACCTCGTGGTAGGAAACGATCTTTCGCTCTTCCTGGCTTAAGATGCGGTCCTTCTTCTCTTTTCCGACGAGGACAACCTCGACTGCCTCGAGAAGATCCTTCTGGGAAACGGCTTTTCTTCCGTTCTTGACCGCAAGAATCGCTGCCTCGTTGATCATATTTGCAAGATCAGAACCAACGGCTCCCGATGTCGCAAGTGCGATGCCGTCGAGATCAACCGTCTCATCGAGCGATACGTTCTTGGCGTGTACTTTCAGGATTTCCACACGGCCTTTCAGGTCCGGTCTTTCTACGATAATCCGGCGGTCAAAACGGCCTGGACGCAGCAGCGCCGGGTCAAGAACCTCCGGGCGGTTTGTGGCCGCAAGGATCAGAATACCCTTGGAGCTGTCGAATCCGTCCATCTCGGCGAGGAGCTGGTTTAACGTCTGCTCCCGCTCGTCGTTGCTGTTGTAGCTGTTGTCACGGCTCTTTCCGATCGCATCGATCTCATCGATAAAGATGATGCACGGTGCGTTTTTCTTTGCTTCCTCAAACAGGTCACGCACACGCGATGCACCGACACCGACGAACATCTCGACAAATTCCGAAGCGGACATCGAGAAAAACGGTACGTGCGCCTCACCGGCTACGGCTTTGGCAAGCAGTGTTTTTCCGGTTCCAGGAGGGCCTACAAGAAGCGCTCCTTTCGGAAGTTTTGCACCGATTGTCGTGTATTTTCCAGGGTTATGCAGGAAATCCACAACCTCCTGGAGCGATTCTTTTGCCTCGTCCTGTCCCGCAACATCGCGGAATGTCACGCCGGTTTCTTTCTGTACGTAGGCCTTTGCTCTGCTCTTTCCTACGCCCATGACTCCGCCGCCTTTGTTCATGCTGCGCATCACCCATACCATGACAGCGACAAGCATCACAACCGGCAGAATGACGGTCAGCAATGTGTAAATGATCGTTCCGGTAGAATCCGGCGGATCTTTGTGGTACGTAATGCCTTTCTCCTGTAACAGATCGACCAGTTCCTGCTCATCTCCCATCATCGTTACCTGATAGGTGATTCCCTCCGATTTCTGGTCTTTCGGCGTTACGGTCAGTGTTCCCGATTTCAAGACAACTTCCTGCACTTCATCGTTGTTTACCATGTCCAGGAATTTGCTATAGTCAAGATCCTCGGAAGTAATTCCCCCAAGGGCATTGTTCAGAAGTCCCATCACCATCAGGCTGACGAGGAGGCAGATCAGGATAATGAGTATCGTCTGTCTGTTTTTCGGTCCTCCCCCGGAGCCTTTTTCTGGTTCCCGGTTCTGATTTTTTCTATCGTCCATGCTTTTCCTCCTTGTATGTCAAACCGCCCCTCTTTTTTTACGGACACTTTAACTCTTACATTATATCGGATTCCCTCTTAATTAGCAAGCCGGACTTTGTGAAAAAAGACTGAATTTATCTATACAAAAACGGCCCGCCGACACTCTTTCAAGTATCGGCGGACCGCCAGATAACACTCACATTACATTAGTCGTTATATCCGTTCGGATTCTTCTGCTGCCAGTTCCAGGAATCGGCACACATCTCCTCGATGCCGTACTCAGCCTCCCAGCCAAGCTCCTCTTTTGCTTTGTCGCATTTGGAGTAGCAGGTTGCGATATCACCGTCACGGCGCGGTTTGATTTCGTATTTCAGCGGATGGCCGCATGCTTTCTCAAATGCGTGGATCACATCGAGTACACTGTAGCCTTTGCCGGTTCCGAGGTTGTAAATGGAAACGCCCTCGTTGTCAGCCAGTTTCTGGATGGCTTTTACATGGCCGCGTGCCAGGTCAACAACATGGATGTAATCGCGGACACCAGTTCCGTCCGGAGTATCGTAGTCATCACCGAAAACGCCGATGCACTCGAGTTTTCCGATGGCAACCTGTGCGACATACGGAAGCAGGTTGTTCGGGATGCCCTTCGGATCCTCTCCGATAAGGCCGCTCTTATGCGCTCCGATCGGGTTGAAGTAACGAAGCAGGATAACATTCCATTCCGGATCTGCGGTGTGGATGTCGGTCAGAACCTGCTCGAGCATACTTTTTGTCCAGCCGTATGGGTTGGTCGGGGTTCCCTTCGGGCACTCCTCGGTGATCGGAATCTGTGCCGGATTGCCGTATACGGTTGCAGAAGAACTGAAGATGATGTTCTTTACGCCATGGTTTCTCATCTCATCGCAGAGAATCAGGGTTCCGGTCATGTTGTTGTGATAATATTCAATCGGTTTATGTACGGACTCGCCGACTGCTTTTAAGCCTGCGAAATGGATGACAGCGTCAATTTTCTCGTTGTCGAAAATTTTCTTTACGCCTTCGCGGTCCAGCATATCGGTTTTGTAGAAGGTTACTTTCTTTCCGGTAATCTGTTCTACACGCTCGATGGCTTTCTCGCTTGCATTGTAAAGGTTGTCCATGACAACAACGTCATAGCCTGCGTTCAGCAGTTCCACACAGGTGTGGCTTCCAATATAGCCTGCACCGCCAGTAACTAAGATTTTCATTTTGGTATCCTCCATGTTTTCCTTCGCTGCTGCTTTTTTGCCGCAGCGGGTTAATTGAAGCATTTAGTTTATTCTACAACGTTTCCATGAATTTTGCAAATGCACTTCTGCCTTCCTCGGTGCACTTGTAAACGCCGGCATCCTCGAGTACGCCGACAAAGACTTTTCCGACTTCCTCTTTCAGGATATCCATCACATTTTCGCTGTTCAGCTCCGGATGGCGCGGCAGGAATTCGTCTACCCAGTCGGCATGTTTCTCCAGCTCTGCGACAGCGCGGACATCTTTTCCCTCTACAAGGCATTTGGAAAGCTCTTCCAGCTCATCTTTTAAGCGCGCCGGCAGAATCGCAAGTCCCATAACCTCAATAAGGCCGATGTTCTCTTTTTTGATGTGATGATACTGTGCATGCGGATGGTAAACACCGAGCGGGCATTCGTCCGTCGTGATGTTGTTGCGCAGTGCCAGATCGAGTTCGAACGTATCGCCCACTTTTCTTGCGATCGGTGTGATCGTGTTGTGCGGCTCTCCGTCAGTCTCGGCGAATACAAACGCATCCTCATCCGTGTAACCTCTCCAGCAGTTCAGGATATGCTCTGCCAGATTGATCAGCCGTTTCTCATCTTTGTGGCGGATCCGGATGACGGACAGCGGCCATTTGACGATGCCGGTTTCCACATCCTCGTATCCTTTGATGGTAAAATGGCGCTCGATCGGCGCTTTCGCCATTGCGAAGGTATAGTGACCGCCCTGATAATGATCGTGGCTTAAAATGGAGCCTCCCACGATCGGCAGATCCGCATTAGAACCGATGAAGTAGTGCGGAAACAGCTTGATAAAGTCAAACAGCTTCACAAAGGTCGCGCGCTCGATCTTCATCGGGTTATGCTGGAAATTGAACACGATGCAGTGCTCATTGTAATACACATATGGCGAGTACTGGAATCCCCACTCCGTCTGATTGATCGTCAGCGGAATGATGCGGTGGTTCTGGCGCGCCGGGTGGTTGACGCGTCCCGCATAGCCCACATTCTCCTTGCAGAGCAGGCATTTCGGATAACCGCTCTGTTTTGCCAGTTTTGCAGCCGCGATCGCCTTCGGGTCCTTCTCCGGTTTGGAGAGGTTGATCGAGATATCGATATCGCCGTAGGCACTCGGTACGCTCCAGCGGATATCCTTTGCGATGCGGTATCTGCGGATGTAGTTGGAATCCTGGCTCAGTTTGTAGAAGTAATCGGTTGCCTCCTGCGGGCTCTTCGCATAGAGTTCCTCAAACTTCTTTACCACCTCTCCCGGGCGCGGCATCAGGCAGTCCATCAGTTTCGTATCGAACAGATCGCGGTAAACGACGCTGTTGTGTTCGAGAAGACCGCGCTTAGCTGCATCATCAAGCAGTTCATTTAAAGTCTCTTCCAGATCCGGGGTCTCCGGAATCTGCTCCGGCTCTTCGTAATCGGAAATCTGCATGACTTCCAGAATCCGGTTTGTCGCATAGATTTTATCCAGTCCCGAAACAAGACCGGCATTTTCTCCATATTTTACCAGTTTTGCAATACTCTCGTTAATCACTGTAGCTTCCTCCCTGCTGCCGATCCAGCTTTTTTATTTCTTATTTTAATACGCCTGCGCCGTCTCCGATGTCTACGACATAGAAGTCTGCGGCATAGCCGATTTTTTCTTTGTAAGCTGCGCCTACTTTTGCGATGAAGTTGTCAATATCTTCTGTTTTTACGATGCTGACGGTGCATCCGCCGAAGCCTGCGCCTGTCATACGGGATCCGATGACACCCGGGCAGTTCCATGCTTCTTCCACAAGAGTATCCAGCTCGATGCCGGTTACCTCATAGTCATCACGCAGGGAAACGTGGGATGCGTTCATCAGCTCGCCGAATTTTGCGATGTCGTTTGCCTTTAAAGCTGCAACGGCCTGAACGGTTCTCTGGTTCTCGTAAACAGCATGTTTTGCACGTTTCTGGCGGACCGGATCTTTGATGGCATCTTTCACTGCCTCAAACTCTTCCTCGGTCAGCTCGCCAAGGCTCTTGATGTCTTTGACTTTCTGAATCTCAGCCAGAGCAGTCTCGCACTCGCTGCGGCGCTCGTTGTATTTGGAGTCGCCAAGGCCGCGTTTCTTGTTGCTGCAGGAGATGACAATTCTTGCGCCTTCCAGTTTAACCGGTGCGTACTCATATTTCAGATCGCTGGTGTCAAGAAAGATCGCACAGTCCTTTTTGCCCATGGCGATGGCGAACTGATCCATGATACCGCAGTTGACGCCGTTGTAGTTGTTCTCGGAGAACTGACCGTACAGAGCGATGTCGATCATGGAGATGGTGTCGTAGCCGAACATGTCACGCAGCATTACGCCGGTTACGGTCTCAACGGATGCGGAAGAGGAAAGGCCGGAGCCGTTCGGAATGTTTCCGTAGAGCACGATATCGAAGCCCTGCTCTACCGGGAAGCCCTTCTGGCAAAATGCCCACATCATTCCCTTCGGATATGCGGTCCAGTTGCCTTCTTTTCCCATCAGGAATTCATCGAGAGAAGATTCTACCACGCCGAGTTTTTCAAAGTTCATAGAGTAAAAACGAAGCTTTCTGTCGTCACGTTTTCTTGCTGCCATGTAGGTTCCGATGGTCAGTGCGCATGGAAATACGTGGCCTCCGTTGTAATCGGTGTGCTCACCGATCAGGTTCACACGTCCAGGTGCGAAGTAGGTGCGGATGTCGCCCTCTCCCCCTAACAGTTTTGCAAAACAATCCAGTACCTGCTGTTTCATTTTGTTGTCTCCTTTTCTTTTTGGTGTGTTGTTTTCATGGTTTCGTTTTGTGTGTTGTGTGTGTATTGTGTGTTTGTGTGTTTTTTCTTATCTTCTTAAGTATCATTATAGTGAGCCGTACGCCCATCTGCAACAACAATATTGGGGCAAACGATAATTATATTGAGGTGATCTTCGATTTTTTCTTGTTTTTTTTCCCTTTTTGCCGCATACTTTACTTATCGTATGATTTTTAATGGATTTTATGGATTGGAGGTACGTTTCATGCAGATCCGCATGGATAAAGAAAACCGTGAGCTGAAGGCCCACGGCAGCTATGAATTTCCTGTCAACATCAGTTACGAACAGCTCTCCCGCTACGAGCGCGGCTCCTTTTCCTGGCACTGGCACCCGGAAATTGAGCTGACGTTTGTCCTCTCGGGACAGATCGGATATCAGGTCAACGGCAAATCGTATGTCTTAAAAGAAGGGGACGGCATTTTCTGCAACACGAATGCGCTTCACAGCGGCCACATGATCGACGGGATGGACTGCGTCTATATTTCAACCACGTTCGCCCCGCGCTTTCTCTATGGTTTTTCAAACAGTGTGATCCAGACGCGCTACGTCGAACCGGTGCTGACGGATATGCAGCTCGCCTCCATCGTCTTTTCGCCGGAGATCGACTGGCAGAACCAGGTACTTGCCTGTATGCACCGCATCTACGACCTCTCGCTTTCACAGCCGTCCGCGTTTGAGATGGAAATCCAGGAGCTTCTGCTGTCGATCTGGATTGAGATTTACCGCCACGCATCGTTTTCCGGTGAATCCCAGAACACGGCGGCAACGCGTGATGTTGAGCGGCTCCGCATTCTGCTCGACTACATCCACCGCCATTATATGGAGCATCTGACGCTCGAGGATCTCGCCGCACAGATCCACATCTGCCGCAGTGAATGCTGCCGTTTTTTCAAGAAATGCATGAACGAATCCCTGTTTGACTATCTTCTCGATTACCGTATTGAAAAAAGCCTGCCGCTCCTTCTCGAGCGCCAGGCCAGTATCACTTCCGTAGCGGAACAGACCGGATTTTCCAGTCCTGCCTATTTTTCTAAAATTTTCCGGCAGCAGATGGGCTGCTCACCGAGCGAATACCGGAACCGCGCGGATCACACGTAACGTTCAGCGCTGCACCGAGATTTCATTTCCTGCTGCCCGGCTTTTGATCCGCTCTCACAATCCACCCTCTCCCAAAACGAATGGATTACCTCCGGGAGGCTGCTGCGCTGCACAATCCGGCAGTCCTCCCATTCTCTTGGGAACAGCTCGCGGTACTCCCGGTTTCGGAACCGCTCGTCGAGCAACAGAATCACACCCGTGTCCTCCGTCGTACGGATCACGCGCCCTGCCGCCTGCAATACTTTATTCATGCCGGGATAGCGGTACGCGTAGTCGAAACCGTTCTCTCCGCTGCGGTCAAAATATTGCTTTAAAAGTTCTCTCTCCGGCCCCACCTGCGGGATTCCGGCTCCCACAACGGCCGCGCCGATCAGCTTTTCCCCGTCCAGATCAATTCCCTCCGAGAAAATGCCTCCCATGATACAGAATCCCACCAGCGTTTTCTCGTTGTCTTTCGCAAACGCTTCCAGAAACGCTTCTCTCTCCTGCTCCCGCATCGCCGACTCCTGGATCAGGCAGGTCACGTTTTCATCTGCATACAGTTCCTCATAGACCGCATAGACATCCTGCATCAGGCGGTATGACGGGAAGAACGCCATATAGTTGCCCTTCCGGCTCTGGATCATCTCGTTCAGATAGGCGGCGATCTTCTCAAACTCTGCGCGGTTTCTCCGCTGATACTTCGTGCTGACCTCGCTTCCGATCGCCAGACACCGCTTCGTGGGATCAAACGGGGACTCCACGTAAATCGCGTAATCGTCCGTATTCGTGCTGAACATCTTCTTATAATACTGCACCGGCAGCAGCGTCGCGGAAAAGAAGACGGCCGACCGCCCCTGGTTGATACACTGCTGCAGATTCTCCGCCGGGTTGACGCAGAACAGGCGCAGTGCAAAATCGCCGTTATCGAGATAACTCGTGTAGATCAGATAATTTTCATCCACTAAATTGTAAATCTCGGAAAAATTTCGCAAGTTAAAGTAAAATTCCAGAACCTGCTTCCGGATTTCGCTTGTCTTATGCGCTTCCAGCCAGCCCGCCAGTTCTTCCAGCAGCTGATTGACCATCATAAGAAACGTCGATACGCTTTCCAGCTCCGTGCAGGAATCGCACTCTCTTTTGTAGACGAGCATCTGGTGATTGCAGCGATTCAGCGCCTTCTCGAGCTTTTTGCCCGGTGCATACGGGCGGAGGAGCTGGCGGACCTTTAAAATCTCCTCTTTGACGAGCGTGGCACTGAACATATCGCGGCCCCGCTCGACCAGGTTGTGCGCCTCGTCGATCAGAAAGATGTAGTCACCCTTCGTTCCTTCTGCGAAAAAGCGTTTTAATTTCGAGGTCGGATCAAACGCATAGTTGTAATCGCAGATCACGCCGTCCACCCACGAAGCCACATCAAACTGGAACTCGTGCGGGCAGACGTTCCATTTTTCCGCCTGGCGCAGGACTTCCTCTCTTGTGTAGGAATCGCATTCCGTCAGCATCTCGTACACCGCCGCGTTGATCCGGTCAAAATGACCTTTCGCGCGCGGGCAGTGGATCGGATCGCATTCGGGCTCATCGAGGATGCACATTTTTTCTTTTGCGGTCAGCGTGATTGCTTTGAACTGCAGTCCCTTCTCTTTTAGAATGGAGACCGCCTCCTCTGCCACGGTACGGGTGATGGTTTTCGCAGTCAGATAAAAAAGACGGTCGCCGCAGCCCTCTCCGATCGCGCGGATGGCCGGAAAGACCGTGGACATTGTTTTTCCGATGCCGGTCGGCGCCTGGACGAAGAGTTCTTTTTTCCGCAGAATGGTACGGTAGACGCCGCTCACCAGTTCCCGCTGGCCTTTCCGGTACGGGAAGGGGAATTCGAGGTGCTGCATTGAGGCATCTCGCGCTTTCTGCCACTGGTACTGGAATTCCGCCCAGATAAACCAGGCGTCGAGTAGCTCATCGAACCACTGCTCCAGTTCCGGGAGCTTGTACGTCTGCAGAAAATGGCGGATGCGCCAGTTAGAGTGCTCCGGCTTTACCTCTTCTTTGGTGAGCGGGCGCAGAAGGCCTTCCTCCTCGGAGGAGAGCAGGGTGTACGTCATCAGCACGCCCATCTCCTCTTTGCGGTTCTGAAGGCCGTAGATGTAAGCGTAGCACTTCGCCTGTGCCAGATGTACCGGAACCGGCTCTTCCATCGTTTCGAGGTCACGGTACGTTCCCTTGATCTCCTCGATCACGGTCGTGGTTCC
Source organism: Blautia sp. AF19-13LB (assembly GCF_003479105.1). Lineage (NCBI taxonomy): Bacteria > Bacillati > Bacillota > Clostridia > Lachnospirales > Lachnospiraceae > Blautia > Blautia sp. AF19-13LB. Next base: position 57,708 of record NZ_QUGO01000010.1, on the reverse strand, counting down.
GTCCTCGTACATGCCGTCTGCTCTTCCCTCGACGCGCAGGATGAAATGCTCATATTCTTTTTCGTGAACCAGCGGAACCTCCGCACGGTAATCGGCGCCCCGTTTTTTCTGAATCTGCTGATGCACCCGCGTTCCCGCCTGCATGGCATCCCGCTCGCCAAAACCGCCCGACGAGTTGTCCAGATCCCCGCTGCGCAGAATAAACTCCACCAGATTCCGCACGGAAATCCGGATCTCTTTCTTCTTCTCTTCCACTAGCCCGCTCCTTTTCTAACCAGACTATTCAGAGCCCCATCTCGATTCCGCTGCGCTGCATCTCGATGTGGCTTCTCGCCATATGAAATTCCAGAAAAGAACGCTCATTCATGCAAGCATGATTCGTGTCCTTTTCTGGAATTTCGCATGGCTCTGAATAGTTATCATTATACAGAAAAAAGGAGACTGCCGCAACAGTCTCCTTTTTTCTCTCTGAAGTTATGTGTCTCGTGTGATTAGTTTTTCTTCAGAAAGTCCCCTGCGCAAATTCTGTCTCTACTCTCGCTGGCGGCGCAGGCTGAATTTTTTTCGTTTCCCTTAATAAAATTTATGCTACAGCAAATTTCTGCAGGGTTTTATTGAATGCCGGACTGTCACCATAGCAGTGTACGGTGAGATCACGGTTCAGATCCATGCTGAGGATGCCAAGAATGGATTTTGCATCAATAATAACGCGGTTGTAAAAAATGTCAATATCAAAATCACATTTGGAAGCTGCTTTTACAAACTCCTCTACTTCCTCAGTTCCATTGAGTCTTACTACGCAGTGTGACATACGATTCACCTCTTTCTTAATCAATAGCTGTTTGTTTTCCTATCGTTGAGGTAGATTATGCACTTTTTCTCTTTAAATGTCAATATTGAATTTATTTCCTTGTTTTTGCCATATTATGCATGTTTTTTATGCAAGTTTTTCTCATTAACCCTTCATATTTGTCGCTTTTTGTCTCATTTGCGCAGTCATGTGTAACCGGTTACACAAAATCCGTTTAAAATAAAATAGTTTTTGCCAAAAGAAACGTAAAAATCTTGTCAAAAAAACCCGCTTTTCCTTGTAAAATCAAGGAAAAACGAGTTTTTCATGCCATTACTTGCTTCTATATTTAATGATTAGATGTTGATCTTTGCAATATCGGTGTTATCCACTTCTGCAAATCTTCCTTCGTCCACCAGCTCGGCAAACTCCGGATGAATCGGCATTTTGCCGAGAACCGGCACGCCGATCTCGGCTGCGATCTCGTCGATGTGGCTTTCGCCGAAAATGGACAGCTTTTTGCCGCAGTCCGGACATACGAGGTAGCTGTAGTTCTCTACGATACCGAGCACCGGAACGCTCATCATCTGTGCCATCTTGTAGGCTTTCATGACGATCATGCGCACCAGATCCTGCGGGGAAGATACGATCACTACGCCGTCTACCGGAAGAGACTGGAAAACGGTCAGCGGAACATCACCGGTTCCTGGCGGCATATCGACGAAGAGATAGTCCAGGTCGCCCCAGATGACGTCGGTCCAGAACTGTTTTACGGTTCCTGCGATGACAGGTCCTCTCCAGATGACCGGCTCTTCCTCGCCCGGAAGCAGGAGGTTGATGGACATTACCTTTACGCCGTTTGCTGCAACTGCCGGGTAAACGCCCTTGTCATCTACGTTTGCAGGTCCTTTCAGGCCATACATTTTCGGGATGGACGGTCCTGTGATATCGGCATCGAGGATACCAACCTTGTAGCCCTCTTTTGCTTTCTGGTTTGCCAGAGATGCGGTTACCATGGATTTACCAACACCGCCCTTGCCGCTGACAACGCCAATGACATGTTTGATCGAAGAATCGGCATTCAGATCAATATGAAAATCCGGTTTGCCCTGTCCTGCTTTGCTTGGACATCCTTCGCAGCTTTCTTTGGAACAGCTCGAATTGCTGCATTCTTTTGCCATGTTTCTTTCCTCTTTTCTTGTTTTTCTTGCTTATTTGACAAAGCGGTCGATCGCCTTATTCAGCTCCTGAATCGCTTTTGTGTCCCCATGCTCGACTGCATCGACGATGCAATGTTCAATGTGATCCTCCAGGATAATTTTTCCTGTATTGTTAATGGCCGCCTTCACGGCAGACAGCTGGATCAGAACCTCAGTGCAGTCCCGGCCTTCCTCTACCATCCGCTTGATCGACTCCATGTGTCCGATCGCGCGGGAGAGGCGGTTTAAGACTGCTTTTGTATTTGTATGATGGTGCCCGTGGGCGTGATCGTGGGAATGCTCGATCACGGTGCCGTCTTCCAGCACATGCACATGCGTGTGTTTTTCTTCACTCATCGTTTTTTTCTCCGCTTTTCTGGTATTTTCTGCGCGATTCAGATTTCTGTAAACGTAAACCGCTGGCGGATGCCGGAGGTCTCAATGTCAAAGACCAGAGATCCGTCCGCTTCCACCGTTTTTTCATATTTTAAGTTTTTGTCCGGAAATTTCTGACGGATATACGCCTCCGGGTCATCCGTCTCAATCTCGTCGAAAAAGACGTCCCGCATCTGATTATTGGCACACTCATTAAAAATCTCCCAGACGGTCTCGTACTCTTTTTTCATCCTGTCACTCTCCGTTTCGTAAGACTTCTCCGCACTGGCTCCACTCGCCAAGCAGCCGCTCCACAGACCATGCGGCGTTCGCGGGACTCGTCGACGGAAGACGAACCGCTTCCCGTCCCAGCTGCTTCTCCTGGTACTTCCGGTAATACTTCCACGCGGTCACCCCGTTGCAGTAAATCTGCCGGATATCGGCGCATTCCAGAATGTCCTGCAGCGGATTCGGCACAACATCGCGGATGCTCGCATCGCTCGAGCCTGTGATGACGCAGGACGCGATCACATCCCAGACAGCGATATGATTCCGGAGCAGAAACGCCTTCTTCTCCTCCACGGTCTGCGGCACCTCTTCCCCGCACACGGCTGCCGTCACTTTCCAGAAACGGTTCTGCGGATGGCCGTAAAAAAATCCGGTCTCCCTGGATTTTACGGACGGAAAACTGCCGAGAATCAGAATCCGGGAATCGGCGCGGTAAACCGGCGGAATCGGATGCACCGCCGGGTGCTCATTTTTGTTCTCGTCAGGTCGGCTCATCTTCATCAAACTCCACTACCGTATAGAATCCTCTCGGTGTCTCTTTTACTTCTTTTACGATTCCCTTCCGGGACTGCAGCCTCTCATACGCTTGATAATTCCTGCTCATGGCCACTGCCGGGGTAATCGTATAATAATAGGAGGTAGGCAGTGCGCTTTCTGTCACGTTGACTTCCTGGCCTTCCTCGAGAAGTCCCTGTCGCTCCATTTTAAATTCCATCTGCCGCATATTCCTCATCCTCCTTTTTGCAGCGGGCAAAAGATACGCCCATGGGGTATTTTATCACACTTTTCCGAAAAAGAACAGGGGTTTTCGACAGAAAAAGGGCGGTACCGCCCTCTTCCTGCTTATTTTTTATTCTTCAGAAAGTGCTACTCTCTCTTTGATGATACATGTGCGAAAAAAAGAAAGAATCCGGCCGCCCAGAGACCGGATTCTTTCTTCTTATATAAATATAAAACGCATTTCTTTTTAGTGATGGAACAGACGGATTCCTGTAAATGCCATCGCCATGTTGTACTTGTTGCAGCACTCGATGACAGCGTCATCACGAACCGATCCGCCCGGCTCTGCGATGTACTGGACGCCGCTCTTGTGTGCGCGCTCGATGTTGTCGCTGAACGGGAAGAAGGCATCGGAACCTAAGGTTACGCCCTTCATCTGGTCGAGCCATGCACGTTTCTCTTCTCTTGTGAAGACTTCCGGTTTTACTTTGAAGATCTTCTCCCATGCGCCGTCTGCGAGAACATCCATGTACTCCTCGCCGATGTAAACGTCGATCGCATTGTCACGGTCTGCGCGGCGGATGCCGTCTACGAACTGCAGATCCAGCACCTTCGGGCACTGACGCAGGAACCAGTTGTCGGCTTTCTGTCCGGCAAGACGGGTGCAGTGCACACGGGACTGCTGGCCTGCGCCGACACCGATGGCCTGACCGTCTTTGACGAAGCATACGGAGTTGGACTGGGTATATTTTAAGGTAATCAGTGCAATCTTCAGATCGCGTTTTGCTGCTTCCGGAATCTCTTTGTTCTCGGTTACCACGTTGGAGAGCAGCTCATCGTCGATCGGCAGCTCCTGGCGGCCCTGCTCAAAGGTAATGCCGAAGACCTGTTTGTGCTCGAGCGGAGCCGGACGGTAATTCTCGTCGATTTTGATGACGCAGTAGTTACCTTTTTTCTTTGCTTTCAAGATTTCCAGTGCTTCATCGGTAAATCCCGGAGCGATGACACCGTCAGAAACCTCACGTTTGATCAGAGATGCGGTGTCTTTGTCGCAGACATCAGAAAGTGCGATAAAGTCGCCGAAAGAAGACATACGGTCTGCGCCTCTGGCTCTTGCATAAGCGCATGCTAACGGAGAAAGCTCTCCCATATCGTCTACCCAGTAAATTTTACGCAGGGTCTCGTCCAGCGGAAGACCTACGGCTGCACCTGCCGGGGAAACGTGCTTGAAGGAAGTTGCTGCCGGAAGACCGGTGGCTGCTTTCAGCTCACGTACCAGCTGCCAGCCATTGAAGGCATCCAGAAAATTGATATAGCCCGGACGGCCGCTTAATACTTCGATCGGAAGATCTCTGTCATCATCCATGTAAATTCTGGAAGGTTTCTGGTTCGGGTTGCATCCGTATTTTAACGCTAATTCTTTCATGATTTTCTCCTTTCGCAAAACACTCGATTTCTTATTTATTTTTATTCACGATTCTTGTCTCATACTTGCCGGTTGCAATGTCGATATAGCGTGTGAAGAGGGACACCTTGTTGTCCTCGTTTAAGCTGCTCCAGAGCAGTTCGGTGAAAGCATCGATGTCATCCGGAATCTCGACCAGTTTTGGCTCACCCTCAAAGCTTGGCAGCGGATTGCCGTCGTGCATGTAGGTGTGGATGAAATGGCCTTCCCCTGCTACACAGTTATCATAGGAGAAGGTGTAGCGGTTGCACTGGGAAGGATCGCCGTTATTGCTCTTTAAGATCGACATCTGGTAGCCGTACGTTCCGTTCTCTACGTGCATCACACCGGAAATACGAGGAGTGTAGTTCGGTGCATCCGGCTCAAACTCTCTGCTTCTAAGGGATACCTCAAACGTTTTTCCCTGCTCCAGTCCTTCGTATACGGTATCGGTCTGGTCTCCGTTTGTTACGATCGTATCATTTCCCAGAACGCGTACCGGTGCGTAGATGATCAGGCTCGGATCTTCCAGCTTCGACGGATCAAACGCCTGTGTGCGGATTCCCTCACCCTCCTCAACAAAGACACGGTTGCGGCTGTTCTGGCTTCTGCCCATAATAAAGTATCCGGCAACGGCTTTTGTGCCGTCTTTGGATCTGCCGATCACAATTCCTCTTCCTGGATATGCATTTCCTTTTAATTCCTGTTCCAGTGATACTTTTTTCATCTTCTGATCTCCTTTTCAAGGTGGCTGGAATGGGATTTTCTGTTTTTGGATAAAAAAACAGACCCACTCCCCCAAGCATTCTTCTGCCCAGACGGTCGGCCTCTTCTCACGCTATACTCCCTGTGGTCATTTCCACTTCCGTCAGTCGTATAACTGCCTTTACCTTAACATGGAAAATCCCGCCTGTCAAGGGACACGGCGGGATTTTCTTAAAATAAAATTTTCAGAATGCACGAAGACAGCTCCGGTGGATTCTGCAAATGTGCGGGTGAACGTCAACTTAGAACCCCTCTCTGTGACGCTCTTTTCGCAGTTCATAGCGGCGTTTTCCGCCCTCCCACTCGGCCTCCTGCTCCGGGGATTCCAGAATCAGGCCCGGGACGGGAAGTGCGCGGCCGTTCTCGTCGATGGCCACCATCACCACGTAGGCACGGTTGATCATTTTCCGAATGCCGGTCGCAAGCTCTTCCACGTACGTGTCGACGCGCACCTCCATTGAGGTGCGTCCGACATACGTCACTCTTCCGACCAGTACGACGGTGTCGTTCAGAAAAGCAGGATGCTTGAAGTTCAGATTGTCGATGCACGCGGTGGTGATTTCGTGGCCGCAGTGGCGGCGTCCCACCAGACCGGCAAGCTCATCGATCCACGCGACCAGCTGGCCGCCGAACAGACGGCCATAGCCGTTGATATGGCGGTGCATCAGAAGATACGACTGCTCTGTCTCAGAATCTTTTACGCGTTTCTCTGCCATTTCTTCCATTTTACCAATACGCTCCTTTTCACATCCTGTTTTTTGTATCTTTATACGTTCGCAAGCGCCTGATCAAGGTCTGCAATGATATCGTTCACATCCTCAATGCCGACTGACAGACGGATCAGATCCGGCAGAACACCGGCTTCGATGAGCTGCTGATCGTTCAGCTGGCGATGGGTATGGCTTGCCGGGTGCAGAACGCAGCTTCTTGCATCGGCAACGTGTGTTACAATTGCTACCATTTTCAGGCCGTTCGTGAAGCGCATCGCGCCGTCTCTTCCGCCCTTTGGTCCGAAGCAGAGAACGCCGCAGGTTCCGTTCGGCATGTATTTTTCTGCCAGCGCATGGTATTTGCTGTCTGCAAGGCCTGCGTACTCAACCCATGCTACCTTCGGGTGGTTTTTCAGGAACTCTGCCACTTTCTCGGCATTTCTGCAGTGACGCTCCACGCGCAGGTGCAGGGTCTCCAGACCGACATTCGTCAGGAATGCATTCTGCGGGGACTGGCACGCTCCCATATCACGCATCAGCTGTGCGGTTGCTTTTGTGATATACGCTTTTTTACCGAATTTCTGCGTATAAATCACGCCGTGGTACGATTCGTCCGGTGTAGTAAGGCCCGGGAATTTGTCTGCATGCGCATCCCAGTCGAAGTTTCCGGAATCGACAATCGCTCCGCCGAGCGCCATTGCATGGCCGTCCATGTATTTTGTGGTGGAATGGGTGACAATATCTACACCGAACTCGAACGGACGGCAGTTGATCGGGGTTGCAAAGGTGTTGTCGCAGATCATCGGAACGCCGTGCTCATGTGCAAGTTTAACAAACTTGTCAATGTCAAGTACAACACCTGCCGGGTTGGAAATCGTCTCGGCAAAGACAGCTTTGGTGTTCGGCTGGAATGCTTTTTCCAGCTCCTCTGCCGGCGCATCCTGGTCCACGAGAGTAGTCTCGATGCCGAATCGTTTTAAGGTAACGGCGAGCAGGTTGGAGGTTCCTCCGTAAACCTTTGCCGCGCAGACAACGTGGTCGCCTGCCTCACAGATGTTGGTAACAGCAAGCATCGTTGCCGCCTGGCCGGAAGATGTGAGCATGGCTGCCACGCCGCCCTCCAGATCGCAGATTTTCTGTGCTACGACGTCGTTCGTCGGGTTCTGCAGACGGGAATAGAAATATCCCTCCTCCTCCAGATCGAACAGTTTTCCCATTTCCTCGCTGGTTGCATATTTGAATGTTGTGCTCTGGTAAATCGGAAGTACACGCGGCTCACCGTTTTTCGGCTGCCATCCTCCCTGTACACAGATTGTGTCCTGGCTGTATCCCATAATTTTTCTCCCTTCTGTAAGTGAAACCGGTCCACCGGGCCGATTTCTGCTGTGCTCAGCGCCATAATAATACCCCCACCCGGGATGCCCGGGCGAGGGTATCACTTTTTCCTATTATAACTCTGTTTGTTCTTTCCTGCAACTATATGCGCACAGATTTAGGAGAGATATTCATCCACATATTTCTGGATATTGGAAGCATTCACAATCTTCTGCGCCTGGCCGTCCTCCACAACGAGAAGAGTCGGTGCCTGCATGATGCCGTACTGTGCGGCAAGATCCGGGTGACGCTCTGCGTCGATCACCTCATACTGCTCCTCGGCGAGCATTTCTTTTGCCATTTTGCAGTTCGGGCAGGTGCTTGTCGTGAACAGGTACATGCCGTCTTCCTCGATTTTATCTGCTGCTGCAGCGGCTTTCGGCTCTTCTTTTCCAGCGGCCTGCTCTGCCAGTTTCTCTGCTGCACCGTACGATTTCATTTTCTGCTCCGGCGATTTGGAGTGGATGATATCATATACAGTTCTGTTCTTGTACTCCTGGCGTTTTCCGTCGTTCCAGTTCTTGACCGGACGGTAATATCCCGTGATACGGCTGTAAACCTCTGCCTCTTTTCCGCAGATCGGACATGTAAAGTGCTCGCCGGCGAGATAGCCGTCGTTCGCACAGACAGAATACGTCGGGGACAGCGTGTAGTACGGCAGTTTGTAGTTCTCTGCAATCTTCCGCACAAGGGAAGCTGCTGCTTTCCAGTCCGGCAGTTTTTCGCCAAGGAACGCATGGAAGACAGTTCCCGAGGTGTACAGCGTCTGCAGATCATCCTGAATATCAAGCGCAGAGAAAATATCCTCGGTATAGTCCACCGGCAGATGGGAGCTGTTGGTGTAGTACGGGGTATCTCCCTCATGGCCTGCGGTCTTGATATCCGGCCATTTTGCACGGTCGTGTTTTGCCAGACGGTATGCGGTCGACTCCGCCGGAGTTGCCTCAAGGTTGTACAGATCGCCGTACTCCTCCTGGTAATCAGAAAGACGCTCTCTCATATGGTTCAGAACTTCTTTCGTAAACTGCTGTGTCTTCGGATCCTCCAGACCCTTTCCGAGCCATGCGGCATTTAAGCCGGCCTCGTTCATACCGATCAGACCGATGGTTGAGAAGTGGTTCTCAAACGTTCCAAGGTACCGTTTCGTATATGGATACAGTCCCTCGTCCAGGAGGCGGGTAATGACCTCACGTTTCGTCTTTAACGAACGTGCGGCAATATCCATCATATGATCGAGACGGCGGTAGAACTCTTTCTCATCTTTGGACTGATATGCGATACGCGGCATATTGATGGTGACAACGCCGACCGATCCGGTGCTCTCGCCGGAACCGAAGAATCCGCCAGTTTTCTTTCGAAGCTCACGCAGATCCAGGCGGAGACGGCAGCACATGGAGCGCACGTCGCTTGGTTTCATATCGCTGTTGATGTAGTTGGAGAAGTACGGGGTACCGTATTTTGCAGTCATTTCGAACAGCAGACGGTTATTCTCCGTATCGGACCAGTCAAAATCGGATGTGATGGAGTAGGTCGGGATCGGGTACTGGAAGCCTCTTCCGTTGGCATCTCCCTCGATCATCGTCTCGATGAACGCTTTGTTGACCATATCCATCTCTTTTTTACAGTCTTTGTACTTGAAGTCCATCTCCTTGCCGCCGACGATCGCCGGAAGCTCCGCGAGGTCATCCGGTACGGTCCAGTCGAGTGTGATGTTGGAGAACGGTGCCTGGCTTCCCCAGCGGCTCGGTGTGTTGACGCCGTAGATAAACGCCTCGATGCACTTCTTCACTTCGCCGTAGCTTAAGTTGTCCACTTTGACGAACGGCGCCAGATACGTATCAAATGAAGAAAATGCCTGCGCACCTGCCCACTCGTTCTGCATAATGCCGAGGAAGTTGACCATCTGGTTGCACAGAACCGAAAGATGTCTTGCCGGAGAAGAAGTAATCTTTCCGTTGATGCCGCCAAGTCCTTCTTTGATGAGCTGTTTTAACGACCATCCTGCACAGTAGCCGGTCAGCATCGACAGGTCGTGGATGTGAATATCCGCGTTGCGGTGTGCCTCGGCGATCTCGTCATCATAAATCTCTGATAACCAGTAGTTGGCTGTGATCGCGCCGGAATTGCTTAAGATCAGACCGCCGACAGAATACGTTACGGTCGAATTCTCTTTGACACGCCAGTCCTCTACTTTTACGTAGCTGTCCACGATCTCTTTGTAGTCTACGATCGTCGATTTCATGTTGCGGATTTTTTCCCTCTGCTTGCGGTACAGAATGTAAGCTTTTGCCACTTCTGCGTAGCCGCACTGGATCAGCACGTTCTCCACGCTGTCCTGAATTGCCTCCACTGAAATTTTTCCGTCTTTGATCTTGGACTGAAAGTCCGCTGTTACGCGCAGTGCCAGCATCTGAAGCATGTCATCGCTGAACTGCATATCTTTTGCGCCGAATGCTTTTCCAATCGCATCGGTAATCTTTTTCATCTGGAACTCTGCAATCGTTCCGTCTCTCTTTTCTACCTGAAACATGGAATCCCTCCTGTTAATTCAACCGTTTCTGCAAGGCCTTTTTAAGGTTCCACTCTTTGCAGTGTCTGAACCATATGATAGCAGAGCATGTTTCTCCCGTCAATAGTAAAAAGTACCATATCTAGTGTGAAATTTTCTAACATCACTAGATATGGTACTTTTACTTGTATTCTGTCCCTTCCATTTTTCGGCGCTGTACGGCGCTTAAAGGGATGTACTGCCGTTTTTAAGCCCGCTTGCCATACCTCTATACCCTCGGATAGATATCCTTCGGTACATAGGCTTTTACGCGGATGCCTTCCGGCAGATATTCTTCTTCGAGCAGAATTCCGTATCCGCGGATCAGTGAAATCGTTCCCGCCTTATCGTACGGATAGAGGCGCTCGATATAGATTTTTCCCTCCATCATCCACGAGGAGAGTAAATTTTTGAGGTCTTCGAGTCCCTGTCCTGTTTTGGCAGAGACCGCAAGGCTCGCGTCTGCCCGGAAATCTTTTACAACCATCGGGGCGAGAAGCTTATCCTGCTTGTTCAGCAGGGTGACGATCTTTTTGTCCTCAACTTTCAGTTCCCGCAGCGTATCGTACACGACCTGCATCTGCAGCTCCATCTGCGGATTTGACGTATCCACAACGTGGAGAATATAGTCGGCATACCGTGCTTCCTCCAGCGTACTGCGGAATGCATCGATCAGATGATGTGGCAGCTTATTGATAAATCCAACCGTATCGGTCAGCAGGATTTCCTGTCCATCCGGAAGGGTCAGTGACCGCGTCGTCGTATCCAGCGTGGAAAACAGCATTGCATCTGCCAGAATTTCCGATCCTGTCAGTGCATTTAAAAGACTGCTCTTTCCCGCTGACGTATAGCCTACGAGCGCCGCTACCGGGATTTTGGAACGTTTTCTGCCTTCACGAAGGAGCTCTCTGTGCTGGCGTACTTCCTCAAGCTCACGTTTTAACTGCGTAATGCGCGTGCGGATCAGGCGCCGGTCGGTTTCCAGCTTTTTCTCTCCCGGTCCTCTCGTACCGATTCCGCCGCCGAGACGGGAAAGCGATGTGCCAAGGCCGGAAAGTCGGGACGCACGGTACTTTAACTGGGCCAGCTCAACCTGGATTTTACCCTCGCTGCTCACGGCGCGCGCCGCAAAGATATCCAGGATCAAAAGCGTACGGTCCATGATCTTGCATTCCAGTGCTTCCTCCAGCCCTTTTAACTGGATCGAGGAGAGCTCATCGTCGCAGATGATGCCCGTCGCATCGCAGGCGCGCACCAGAATTTTCAACTCCTCTAATTTTCCTTTTCCGATGTACGTTCCCGGATGAATGGCCTCTCGCACCTGCACCAGGCGGCCCTCCACCTTCGCACCGGCGGTGCTGGCCAGTTCCGCCAGCTCGTCGAGCGATTCTTCTGCGTTTGCGCCGCCGTTTTCCTGTACGCCGACCAGAATCACGCGCTCCTGTTCTTCTCTTAAATCAAACAATTCAACTTCCTCCGTCTGTTATCGGTTCTGGAGAAACGTATTTTCCCGCTGCGCCGCGGTGTTTTCCGGGTATGCTGCCAGAAAATCCGCCATCAGCGACTTCGCGGTATCAAAATCCGCCCGTTTTTCATAGGATACAATCTGGTTGAACAGCAGATTTTCCCGGTCGGAATCCTCTGCCGTTTTGAGTCCTTCCTCGATATACGAGAGTGCACTGTCCGTGTCGTTTTCCGCAAGTGCGCAGAGCGCCAGCCCGTTGTTTGCTGCCGCCGCAAAGCCATCTGTCGAAAGATACGAAGAAAACAGTGCTTTCGCCTCGTCGTTCTGACCATTGGAAAGGTAAACCTCGCCGAGCATTTCCATCGCCGCGCTGCTGCCGTCCTTCATTGCCTTCGAGAACGCTTTGACCGCCTCGTCCTGCTCCTCCAGATAGTAGTATGCGCAGCCGATGTTATAATAATCCTCGGTCGTTTTCGGCTCAATCTTCACTGCCGCTTCGAGGTAACGGTCTCCGTCCGCCTTCATGCTGCTCTCCTGATACAGCTCGTAAATGTCAAGGCAGAGCTGATAGCTCTCCTTCGTCTCCACTGCCGCATCAAAATCCACCTTCGCCTGCTCGTAATTCTTCTGCAGGAAGTACGCGCGTCCCCTAAGGAACAGCGCATCGGCATCGGCCTTTTCTTCCTGAATATTGGTGCAGATCTCAATGGCTCCATCCAGATCTCCGGCCTGTACGCAGGTTTCCGCCTCGTAATACATGACATCGCGCGAAAACTCCGCGTCTTTGTGCTTCATGCTCGAAAGACTGCTCTTGAAAGCCTCTTTTGCCTTGTCATACTCCTGGCTTTTCAGATAAGCGATGCCGAGCGACCGGTAGCTCTCCGCCAGTCGGTCGCCTGCCTTTACGGCTCCCTCCAGCATCGCAATCGACGTTACGTAGTCCTTCTGTTCGAGCGCCTCGATGCCCTTTTTATAAAGCTTTGAATTTTTATTTTCACAGCCGCCAAGCACCATTGCCGCCGCCAGAAAAAAGATTACCAGTCTTTTTTTCATTCTGTCACAAGTCCTTCTTTATGCATCACAGAAACAACCTGGTCTACGTATTTTGCACACGTTGCGTCGTCCGGTGCTTCCACCATGACACGGATCACCGGCTCGGTGCCGCTCTCTCTTACGAGGATGCGTCCGTCATCGCCCAGGGCCTCTGCTACGTCTTCTACTGCTTTCTGTACTGCCGGGTTGGCCTTTGCAGCTGCTTTGTTTGCCACGCGGACATTCTTTAAGAGCTGCGGGTAAATCACTACCTCGGCTGTCAGGGTGCTGAGCGGGAGTTTCTTATCTATCAGCACTTCCATCACCATCAGGGAGGTCAGGATTCCGTCACCGGTCGTCGCGTGCTTGCTGAAAATGATGTGGCCGGACTGCTCTCCGCCGAGAGAATAGCCGTTTGCCATCATGTTCTCGCACACGTATTTGTCGCCGACTGCCGTCTTCTCATACCGGATACCGGCGCGGTCACACGCTTTGTAAAGACCGAGGTTTGACATGATCGTGGTCACAATCGTATCTCCGTTTAACTGGCCTTTTTCTTTTAAGTATTTACCGCAGACATACATGATCAGGTCTCCGTCTACCACATTTCCCAGCTCATCGACAGCGATGCAGCGGTCTGCGTCTCCGTCGTAGGCAAATCCGACATCGAGGTGTTTCTCTCTTACATATTTCTGAAGCTCTTCGATGTGGGTGGAACCACAGCCGCAGTTGATGTTTGTTCCGTCCGGCTCGTTGTGGATCACATATGTCTTGGCGCCGATGGCATCAAACACGCTCTTGGCTACGGAAGAGGCACTTCCGTTGGAGCAGTCGAGTCCGACTCTCATGTTTTTAAAGGATTTTGTCGGAATCGAGATCAGGTGTCCAATGTAGCGGTTCCTTCCGGCTGCAAAATCCACGGTACGTCCGATGTCTTCTCTCGTTGCGAACGGGATCTTCGGTGTTCCGTCGTCGATGTAGGCTTCGATCTGCGCTTCGATGTCGGCTTCCAGTTTCTGTCCCAGGCCATTGATGACTTTGATTCCGTTGTCATAGAACGGGTTGTGGCTGGCGGAGATCATAATTCCGCAGTCAAAGTTTTCGGTACGGACAACATAGGAAACGCTCGGGGTGGTCGTTACATGCAGCAGATAAGCGTCTGCTCCCGATGCGGTCAGTCCTGCTACCAGCGAATATTCGAACATGTAGCTGGAGCGTCTGGTGTCTTTTCCAATGACGATCTGTGCTTTGTGGTCTTTTCCGAAATACCATCCGAGGAATCTTCCCACTTTATATGCATGCTCAACCGTCAGATCAATGTTTGCTTCTCCGCGAAATCCATCTGTTCCAAAATATTTACCCATGGTATGCTCCTTTCCCCTTTCGGGCAGAAAGCGTGTCTGAAATTTTTTGCAATCATTCAAACACGCTTTTTCTGGTTATTCACTCAAATAACAAAATATCGTAATTAGTCGTACAGCTTCTCGCTGTATACGCCGTCCGCAATCAGTTTGCGGAATGCTTCTGTTACGGAAGCTTTGTCTTCCTGATACGTTACGCCGAACCACTCTGCGTCGGTCGGAAGAACTTTTACTTCTGCTTTTCCTGCGTGCAGCAGCTCGTCGATGTAGATCGGAAGGAGGTACTCGCCTTTTACATCTCCCTCTTTCTGTGCAGAAAGGAATTCAACAAAGCCTTTCTCCAGAAGATCAATGAACTCCGGCTGCAGTCCCCACATGTTCATGGAAACAAGGGAGTTTTTGTCGATCGGATCAACCGTTCCGTCTTCTTTTTCAACGCCTGCGCCCTCTGCGGTCTTTACGATGTTTTTCGTCTCGTTGACACCAGTCAGATTTCCGTTTTCATCAACGACGCAGACACCTCTTGTAACACCGCCGTTGTCACTTAAGGTGTTTCCAAGCACGAATCCTGCCATGGAGATCGGCATAACTTCATCCACATCATGCTCCTGTACAAGGTAGTCGTGCAGTTTTACGAACGGATCTTTTCCGTAATAGTCATCAGCATTGATAACAGCAAACGGCTCTTTTACAAGACCTTTGCAGGCAAGAACGGCCTGGCCGGTTCCCCACGGTTTGGTACGGCCTTCCGGTTTTGCAAAGCCTGCCGGCAGATCATCGAGCTCCTGGAATGCATATTCCACCTCTGTGATTTTGCTGATGCGGTTGCCGATGACTTCCTTGAAATCTTTCTCCAGATCCTTGCGGATGATGAAGACTACTTTGTTGAAGCCGGCTTCCAGTGCATCGTGGATGGAATAATCCATGATGATCTCCCCGTTTGGTCCTACTGGCTCAAGCTGTTTGATTCCCTTTCCAAATCTGCTGCCGATTCCGGCTGCCATGATCACAAGTGCTGTTTTCTTCATAGCGTTTTCCCTTTCTCTTTTCCCCTTTTTTCTCTTGTTTATTCTATCAACAATCGATCCTGTAGACCAATCGTGATTCGCAGCGTTTATTATTATGCTTCTTCCTGCATGCTGCTCAGCTTTGCGGCCTGATCGGCTGCAATCAGACTGTCGATGATTTCATCCAGATCGCCGTTCATGATGGCGTCCAGTTTGTATAAGGTCAGTTTGATTCTGTGATCCGTCACACGTCCCTGCGGGAAGTTGTACGTACGGATCTTCTCGGAGCGGTCTCCCGTTCCGACCTGGCTCTTTCGAAGCTCGGCCATCTCATCGTGCTGTTTCTGCTGCTCTAAGTCGTACAGACGGGCACGCAGAATCTTCAGTGCCTTGTCCTTATTCTTTAACTGTGATTTCTCATCCTGGCAGGAAATGACGATGCCGCTCGGGAAGTGGGTCAGACGGACTGCTGAGTCGGTCGTATTGACACACTGGCCGCCGTTTCCGGAAGCACGGAATACATCGAATTTGTAATCTTTCGGGTCGATCTGTACTTCGACGTCGTCCACCTCCGGCATGATCGCTACGGTCATGGTTGAGGTATGGATTCTTCCGCCGGACTCGGTTTCCGGCACACGCTGTACGCGGTGCGTGCCGCTCTCGTACTTCATCCGGGAGTACGCGCCTGCTCCGTTGATCAGAAGTGTTGCGTCTTTAAAGCCGCCGATTCCGTTTTCATCGGCGCTGGTCAGCTCTGTTTTCCAGCCGCGGCTCTCTGCGTATTTGATGTACATACGGCAGATTTCTGCGGTAAAGAGTGCCGCCTCGTCTCCGCCGGCACCTGCGCGGAACTCTACGATAACGTTCTTGTCATCGTTCGGGTCTTTCGGCAGAAGCAGGACTTTGAGCTCCTGCTCCAGCTCCTCTACGCGTTTTTTCGCATCGGAGAGTTCTTCTTTCAGCATTTCGCGCATCTCTTCGTCGGATTCCTCCTCGAGAAGCATCAGGCTCTCTTCAATGGTCTGTTTCTGTGTTTTATAGTCCTTATATGCGTCTGCGATCGGCTGGAGTTCTGCCTGCTCCTTCATCAGCTTCTGGAACTTCGCCGCATCGGCAGCGACGTCCGGCTCGCTTAACTGATTCAGTACCTCCTCGAGACGCATGAGGATATCATCAAGTTTATCAAACATAAAATGACTGCTCCTTTTTACTGTTTTCGTCTGTTTATGATGTCATTATGGTGTCAAAATTAAAATTCATTTCTGTCAGGGTTTTTTGTGCCAGATACCGGCCACCACGCGGTCCAGGCCTGCCAGATCTTTCAGAACCTGTACATCGGCAAAGCCGTGGGTTTCCATCAGCTCCCGCACTTCATCTCCCTGATCGTATCCAATTTCAAAACAGAGCTTTCCGCCCTCTTTTAAATAGCTTCCTGCCTGCTCTGTAATCTTCCGGTAAAAGACAAGACCGTCCGCACTGCCGTCGAGTGCCATCCGCGGCTCATGGTCGCGCACCTCCGGCATCAGCGTTTCAATCACATCCGTGCGGATATACGGCGGATTGCTTGCGATCACATCGAAGGTTCCCTCGATGTTTTCAAATAAGTTGCTCTTTACGAACGATGCCCGTCCGCCCGCCTGTGCGCCGTTCTTTTCCGCAACCTGTAAGGCTTTCTCGGAGAGATCCGCGCCGATTCCCGTGCAGTCCTCTCTCGTCACAAGAAGCGATATGAGGATGCATCCCGAACCGGTGCAGAGATCGAGAATCCGTGCATCTTTTGGAAGGCCGCGGAGCGCTTCCTCCACAAGAATCTCGGTGTCCTGCCGCGGAATCAGTACATGCTCATTCACAAAAAACGGGATTCCGTAGAACCACGCCTCTCCGGTCAGCTGCTGCAGCGGAATGTGTTCGCCGCGCTTTCTGACCAGCGCTTCGTACTGCTCCTGCTGTTCTTTTGGCATTTCATCTTCACTGTGTACAAAGTAGGTGCTGTGGCTGATCCCGCAGACATGCTCCAGTAAAAGCCATGCGTCCTGCCGGGCTTCCTCCACCCCCTGCTTTTGTAAGTACAGAATAGCGGATTCCAGTGCAGATTTCAAGTTTTTTCTATCGTGCACACTCATCGGTCACGGCTCCTCATGTTCTTTCTTTTCGGTTTTGGCCGGGTACGTATAACCAAAGTTTTCGTTCAGGTACGCTCTCCAGTCAAACACAGCCTCCACAGCGGCGATCGCAACCTCTGCCATCTCGGCATCCGGCTCGCGCGTCGTCAGGTGCTGCAGCATCAGGCCCGGTTTACTGATCAGGTTGACCAGTTTATTGTCACTTTTTCCCGCCAGGCGGATAAATTCATACGAAACGCCCGCGATCACCGGAATGAGAAGCAGGCGGATCACAATTTTCAGCACCGGGGAATCGACCCGGATGAACATGAAAAAGATGATACTGATGACGATGACGTACATAAGAAAGCTCGTTCCGCAGCGCTTGTGCTCCCGGGAACTCTTTAAGACGTTTTCCACGTTCAGTTCCAGACCGTGCTCGACGCAGTTGATGCATTTATGCTCGGCGCCGTGGTACATGAACACGCGCTGAATGTCTTCCATACGGGAAATGGCTGCCAGATAGCCGAGGAACAGTGCCACACGCACAAAGGCCTCTGCCACCGCGGTCAGTGTCGTTCCGGCTCCCGCTTTGTGCAGCAGTTCGGACAGGAAGTACGGCACCATCAGAAAGAGAACGACGGCGATGACAACGGAAAATGTGACGGTTCCGTACATCATCAGCTTGTCTGTCTTTTCTTTTTTCGCTTTCTGCTGCTCCTCTTCCTCTTTCGTCGCCGGCTTTTTCTTTTCCTCCTCCTCGTCCTCATAGAACGAAGCGGAGTACATAAGGGAACTCATGCCGACGATCATCGAATCGGCAAAGCTGAAGACACCGCGCAGAATCGGAACTTTTAAGAGCTCCTTGTGCTTCGTCAGCGGCTTGTGCTGCTCTACTTTAACCTCAATCTCCCCGTCCGGCCGGCGTACTGCGACGGAATAGCGGTCCTTGTTCATCATCATGACGCCTTCCATCACGGCCTGGCCGCCAATATTGGATGATTTCATAATTTACGTTTACCTCCTCAAAGGGGATTTTCTGCATCCGTAACGCAAGAACGGGCTGAGATCTTCCAACCTCAGCCCGTTTTTCATCTTGCTTGATTCAATTCTTATTTCATGCCGTATTTCTTGTTGAACTTCTCGATACGTCCACGAGCTGCAGCAGCTTTCTGCTGGCCAGTGTAGAACGGATGGCATTTAGAACAGATCTCAACGTGGATCTCTTTCTTGGTAGAACCTGTTACGAAAGTATTTCCGCAGTTGCAGGTAACAGTTGCCTGATGGTATTCTGGATGGATTCCTTCTCTCATTTTATTCACCTCTTCTTAATATTGTTATCTTCTCAGATTTACTCTGATGATTTCGTATTTCAGGCTGACAAAATCTCATCAACCTTGCACAGCTTTCTCATTATATCACACAATTTTGAAAATTGCAAGCCTTATACTATTTTTTGTTTCTTTAAAATTTGAATCAGTTCGCCGTTGTTTCTGGTGCGGGCAAACATGTTCAGAATATTTTCCACGGCTTCCTCGGATTTCATGCCGTTTAATGCCCTCCGCATATTGTAAACGGCCTCCTGCTCATCCGGTGTCAGAAGCAGATCTTCTCTTCTTGTTCCCGATTTGGCTATGTCGATGGCCGGGAAGACGCGGCGTTCCTGCAGTTTCCGGTCGAGCACGAGTTCCATGTTTCCGGTGCCTTTGAATTCCTCGTAAACGACATCGTCCATCTTGCTTCCGGTGTCCACAAGCGCCGTTGCAAGAATCGTCAGGCTTCCGCCCTCGCGCATGTTTCTGGCCGCGCCGAAGAACCGTTTCGGCATGTAGAGTGCTGCCGGATCGAGACCGCCGGAAAGGGTACGGCCGCTCGGCGGAACGGTCAGGTTGTAAGCTCTGGCGAGACGTGTGATGCTGTCGATGAAGATCGTAACGTCTTTTTTACTCTCCACAAGACGTTTCGCGCGCTCAATGACCATCTCAGACACGCGTTTGTGGTGCTCCGGCTGCTCATCAAACGTGGAATAGATGACTTCCACATTCGATCCCTGAATCGCTTCTTTAATGTCGGTGACCTCCTCCGGACGCTCGTCGATCAGAAGGATGATCAGATACATCTCCGGGTTGTTCTGCAGGATGGATTTTGCCGCATCCTTCAAAAGCGTCGTTTTTCCGGCTTTCGGCGGGGAGACGATCATGCCTCGCTGGCCTTTTCCGATCGGACTTACAAGATCCACGATCCGCATCGCCATGCTTCCGCCCGGGCGTTCAAGGCGCAGCCGCTCATCCGGGAAGACCGGTGTCATATCTTCGAAATTGCCGCGGCGCATGATCTGGTCGAGCGGCAGATTGTTGACGCTCTTTAAGTATAAAAGGGCGCTGAATTTTTCGGTTGCGGACTTTACTCTCGTGTTTCCGCGGATGATATCTCCTGTTTTCAGTCCGAAACGGCGGATTTGGGACGGGGAAACGTAGACATCGCTGTCGCCCGGCATATAGTTGTCGGAGCGGATAAATCCAAATCCGTCCGGCATGACCTCGAGGATGCCGCAGGCCTCCTGGCCGCTGTCGAGCGTGCTGGTTTCCTGACGCGGTTCCTGTCTCGTCTCTGGTCTTGCTTCCTGACGCAGCGGCTCCTGTCTCATTTCCTGCCCTGCTTCCTGACGCGGCTCCTGTCTTTGCTCTTCCTCACGGTTATTCTGATTATAATTTCGTGGTTCCTGAAATCTACGCTCATTGAAACGCGGCGCTCTTGGACGGTACTCCTGGCGCTCTCCGTTTTCACTGCGCTCTTCCCGGCGGACATACCGCGGTCTCTGGTACGGACGCGCGGTGCCGTTTTCCGAGGTTTCCCGATTCTGGCGCTCCATACCGTCCTCCCGCTTTTCCTGCGGTTCCTGATTCTGATCCTGTACAGTTTCCGTCTTTTTTTCCTCTTTTAGAACCGCCGGCTCTTCCATGTTTTTCTGGTTTTCTTTCTGATCTTCTTCCAGCATCCGCTCAATCAGCGCTTCTTTCCGCAGGGTGGAAATCCCCTTCATGTTTCTGGATTTTGCCAGCGCTTTCAGCGTGCTCAAAGGCAATGACTCATACTTTTCTCTTGTCATACCATTTTTCCTCTATCTATTCTCTATTTGATTTTCGGTTCTGTTTGGAGTTTTTAAGATATTTGATGCGCGAATATTTTTGCTGCAATTATTTAGAATCTGATTTTTGTCATTTTACTGCTGTGGATTTTTCTGCGGTTAGTGGGACTCGAACCCACACGCCGAAAGGCACAGGAACCTAAATCCTGCACGTCTGCCAATTCCGTCATAACCGCATATTATTTTTTCAAAAAAGAAAAACCCCATAGAAAACCTCCATGGGCGTTTTCTATGGGGTATTTAGTGAAGCATCGGGGATTCGAACCCCGGACAACTTGATTAAAAGTCAAGTTTCCTTACCACCTAAAATGCCCATAAATACGCCATTTTCCAACACTTACATGACACGAAAATGACACATTCAGATTCTAGCATATTGTGTCCATCATGTCAAATAAAAAACCGCGTCAATTTTTGACACGGTTTTTCTACAACTCATTTTTCTCTATCTTGCTCCACTACTTTTTCCAGAAGATTGAGCACGTATGAAGGTGGCTTTCTTTCCCCGCTCTCCCAATGGCACAGGGTCCCTTTTGGGATCCCGTACCGCTTGCAAAACTCCCCTTGTGAAAGTCCGGAATGCTCTCTTATTTCTTTAATTGTCATTCTTCCTCTTTTTTCTTTTCCATCCATTCTTTGTTTTTTGCTATCGCGTTATAACTTTTTTCTATTTTCTCCTCAAACCTTTTCTTTTCTTTTTCCATCATTTCACGCTCGTTTTCAATTTTGTTTATAACTTCGTTTGTGATTCCTTTGTTTTCCCGGATCACTTGTCTGGTTTTTCAAGTGTTTTTGCTTTTTTCACATAAAAGAGTCGTGTCAAAATGGCACGACTCTTTTATTTTTTTCTCATGCTTCTTTTTCCGCGAGATCGAGGTCTGATCCATCGAGAAATTCCCCGTCTTCGTCCGTATTACAGTATTCGAGCGCGTATTCGTCTGCAAATACGTATCCGCCGCTTTTCTTGTACGAGCATTTGTATTTGTTTAACTCGGCTTTTGCTAATCCGTACTGGTCGCTAGACCAACGTTTCAGCTCTTCCGGGTTTGCGTTTTCACCGCAAACACAATCTCCTTCGACGAAATTATCAAATTGTTTCTTTGTGTAGCTTCCTACACCATGTTTTAAAATTATCGTATTGTAATACATTTCTGTTTTCTCCTTTTCTGTTTTTTCGGTATCCTCTTTTACTACTCTCTCAAGCAGTTCAAGCACATACCCCGGCGGGTTTCTTTTTCCCGCCTCCCATCCCTCAAGAGTCCTCTTCGGGATGTTGTATTTTCTTGCGAACGCCTCCTGTGTTAAGCCGGAGGCGTTCCGGATTTCTTTTATTTTCATTGTTTTTCTCCTTTATATTCAATAAATTCGTCGTCTGTCTCAACGAATTTATTGATTTCTTCGATCAGCTCCTCTTCGCTGACCGTCTGGAACTCACCGCACTCGTAAGTTCCGTCTTCGAGACGGTGATCATCGAAGCTTCCGCACACCGGGCAGAAGTCAAATTCTGCGGTGGTTCCATAGGAAACCTCCCACATCCCGTTTTCCAAACGGGTGTAGTCCGTCCAGAAGCCATACGCTCCACCGTTTGCTGACTTCTCAGAATCATACTCCGAAAAATCATTAAATCTTACTCTCTGGATTCCTTCCAGACTTTTAATTTTTTTTGCTTTTTCCATTTTAAATTCCTCCTTGATTTTTGTTATGCCTTAACTTTGATTATATAATGCCACTCATCGGCGTATACGTCAATAGGTTATTTTAGTTTTTTTATTTTTTGTAATAAAAAAAGGCGCGGGGAAAATCCCCACGCCTCTTGATATCTTTTATATTTTTTACTGGCGGTTACACCACTCCTGTAAAGCCTTGACCATCGCAGACGGGTAACTGATCACGCCGTCTACCGGTGTGCCGAGCCTTTTCTGGAGCGCGCGGATGGTCTGCGGTCCGAGGTAGCCGTCTGCGGTCACTCCTGCCCATCTCTGCATGGCTTTGATCAGATCGGAGCCGCCGGACAGCTTGCCAGACCATTCAGCCGCCGCGATGCCAGCACAGTATTTTTTGTTGCTCGTCGGCTGATCGCTGATCACGCCGTCTACTCCAATCTTAAAAATCTCCTGCAAGCGTTTGGTCAGCTCATGACCCCACACACCATCGACTGTGATCGCTTTTGAGGTTGATTCTTTGCCCGCGCCGCCATACGTGCAGAATTTTGAATGGCAGTTGATCCAGCCCGCACCGGAGAGCAGTCGTCCCCAGCTTGTATTCTGAATTTCTGTTACCGTATAGCTACCATGATCCGTGATCATGCCGACGATGCGGCTGTCTGCGTTTGGCTGCTCTCTAATATTAAGGTCGGTATTAACCTTGTAGATACCCGGCTCATATTTTCCACTTTCTGGCTGTTCGGCCGATGCCGCACCACTGATCAGGCTCTTAAACCGCTCCCAATCCCCTCTCTCGATGATCTGGCTCGGGCAGTGCTTGCTGCAGATATCATAGTGGCGGTATACGCGGCTGGCCGGAATACCAGTCTCCCGCATGATCTCTTTGACGACCGCTACCGTGTTCTGAAACGCTTTTTCGTAATTATATCCCGCCTGCACGCACATCTCCACACCAATGCTGCTACGGTTGCCGTAGCGTCCAAACAGGTTATTACCGCCGTAATTAACCCCGACGTGCCAGCAGCCACAGCTGTGCGGTGCCGCCTGATAGGCGGTGTCACCATCATCCACGTAATAATGGGCGGACATATTCTGAAAATTGCCGTTATACTGCGCTCGTGCGTGTGCCAGCGCGTCTGCTCCGGCGGCGAAGTTATCCGTGTTGTGGACTACGATACATTTAGGATCGTTCTCACTGTAAGTGTTCGTGTTACTGATTAATGATCTGTCAATTCTCATTTGTCGATGCTCCTTTTCCCAAAATTTCGATTCTTAGGAACATTGTACTCTTTTTCTCACGGCTCTTTGTAGGCTTGTTAGACTACGTATCGGTGATGGCTGTATCTTACGTTTTCCTGCGTTACAACGATGAATTTACGATATCAAACGAAAAGAATAGCTCAACTGTTCGTCGAGCTATTTCCATTTTTTTCGTTTCATTCAGTTCCTGTATTAATTCTCTATATCTGCTTAATCTCTGAGTTTGATCTACCATCTTAAATACCCCAAAAATTTTCCTCTATTCGCTGCCGCTTCTATCGATACGTTAAAATATTCTGCTATTTTAGATGTATCAACCATATTTCCCTCTGCCACTTTGTTTAATACAGCAAGATATTCTGTCGCCGGCATTAAAAAAGCTGCCGCAAACTCATTTGCTTGATATTCCTTTTCTGAATTTCCAATTCGATGATAAATATTATTCTCCTGTTTTTCCCACAATTCATTATTGGTTCGATAACCCATGTGAAGAAAAAGATGGCCTAATTCATGTGCTATTGTAAAACGTTCTCTTTTTTCATCTTGAAAAGGAGATACAATAATTTTAAATCCATTTCCTTCTTTCTCAACGGCACCATCAGAAAAAAAAGCTTCCTTCTGGATAGTACCACCTAGCTTTTCAACAATTTCATCAATATTTCCAATTGGTACAGATATATTGTACGCACTCAATACATCTTCCGCTAATGAATTAATCATTCTTCTAGTAGAATTATCCATTGTCACTTTTCCTTTCCTCTATAATGTCAATATATTATAACACAGTTTCTTTTATATATTCAATACCACTTATTCTTATATATAGTAATATTATTAATGAACTAGAACTTGATTAGTATAAGCTATTCTGTGGAACAATCCAATATTTTTCTCCAAGAAAACGCTTTCCATCTAATCGCCGTATAATAACACAATGGAGAAAAAATTTCGATTGCCCAATTATTACATATTTCGCATTAGTATCTAATCGAGGAGGTCGTTCGCCAAGTATCGAATAGCCATACTTACATTTTGTTTTGTACTGAAACATATAAATTTCTCCTTTCTTAGTTCTATAGCTAAAATAAATATATAAACCATTATAATCACCACAATATAATCCGTGTGTATATATAAGACAAGCACCAGTTACCATAAATGTGCCAAATGGGAAATTCCTTTGTTTGTCAATGTTTGATATGTTCAATCAGCCGGTTACTATTTTGTTTTTAAGACAATTGTATTTTTTTCCACTCATCCCAAGTAGTAGATTTGATTTTCATCCATATAGTTCCAGCGTAAGAAAAAAGCACAACAATTCCGTATTTGCTGCCGGTTGTGCTTTGATATGCAAGTAGAAATCCGCCTCTGCCATCCGGAGAACCTTGATAGACACTTACTGTGCTTTGTATTGTGAATAACCTAATTTCTCCATAGTCACATTTTATAAGTACATCTTCAGCAAGATCAGAAGCAGAAGCTATGTTTTCTGAGCTCCTGAGCCGGTTACTATTTAATTCGTTAATAGCTCCCGGGATTGTCTTATTAGTCGTCTCGAGCTGAGAGATACCCTCAGACACGATTTTCTTAGCAATCCATTTCCACAGATTACCGAAAGTAAACTTTTTATTCACTTTGGCTGGGGTGTCGTAGATGAGAGCAAGGTCGGTGTCTACCGGTTCTGTTTTTTCGGTGTAATCTGTGAATTTTGCCATATTAGTTTTCCTCCTTATTGAGCTGATTATTTTCAATATATTCATCAATTGCGGCGATATGCTTTTTCAATTCCGGGTTAACCGCGACAAAATTGCCGCGGTTATTCTGACTGATAAGGTCGCCGGAATCGTCCACCTCTGAATAGGTGTAAGCGATCCGGATGCCCTCACCGGTTACTAATTTAGTAAAACTTGTTAAGACTTTCATACGTGCTCCTTTCATGCTATGATTTTCGATTCTACATAATCAATATACGTCTGATAGCCGATTTCGCTGTAGTCCAATTCCGGCTCTTTTTCATATGAAGTTTCGTTCTTTTCCAGTCTTTCTAGCGTGTAATCTGCCTGTTTAGCTTTCAGCTCCCATGAAAAGCTAAGATTTGGTGTTCCTTTGACCAAAAAGTAGTCTGCCGTTTTTTCCTCGATCCACAGGTCGCCGCATCCCTCTTTCTGCAAGAACACGTTATACTTGTCATTTCTCAGCACTGTTTCGCCGAAAATATCGTCAATCTGAACGTAGCACAGGCCGTTTTCGTCCGTTTCCGCTTCTCCGATGTCTCCGAAGAACGGGCTTGGCATCTCATAGCAATACTGGAGACGCTGACCGTAGTTTTCGGTATCTACAATTCTATTTTTGGTTCCAGAAGTATAGATTCCCTCTGTGGTTACACGTGAACCTTTTCCAAGTCCATTTCCTATTACATAGAAGCCGCCGTTTGCATCCTCTTTTCCGGCTTTCATGTATACGCCATAATTCGAAAGTGAATCAGTGACAGAGGAATATCCGGAAAGATCGTCTGTGTAACACATTCCGAAGTGTCCGCTTGTCCACGTGCTACCAATTCCAGCTCCCGTTGATTGATCAAGCAATCGAACGCCAGGGAATACGTACGGATTCATTTCAAAAATATATTTTTTCCGAGTAACGCCAAGTCCCAAGTTAGCCGTACTGTCAACTTTTACGCCGCCTGTGGAGATTTTGACAGCTTCATTTCCGTTGACCGTGCATTGTATATAGTCATTTTGTGACTCAAGGTGGATCTGCGTACCATATATGGAACCTTTTTGCAAATTAAAACCGTCTTTGTTCCAGCTTCCGATCTTATTTCCACTGGAATCATACACTTCCGCTTGACCGTTGCCGTTGTTGACTCCGCCAAGTTTTAAGGTTCCGCCTTGTGCGTACGAGAAATTGAGGAACAGTTTTCCATCTTTCAAGAAAATGCCCTGTGCCGCGCCGTTATTGGTGAGTCGGTTAAAAATTTCAAGCTGTGTTAAGGCCTTGTCAAGTGCATCTACCGCGGAGTTGTCCGTATACTTATTTCTCTTCTGCCAATCTCCGGCAACATACGAGCCGGACTCTCTGGCGGTTACGCAAGTCATGATATCGGCACTCGTCGAGTCAAACCAGAGGTCTCCTACCGCATACGGCGTGGTTGGCTGTTTTACAAAAATCTGCGCTTTTCCGTCGATGGCATCGTAGACACCGCTCGGCGGCTCTGCTTTCATCGGCTCCCACGCGGTGCCGCTGTAGATATAGGACTTCTGCTCGGTCGTGTTGTACCACAAATCACCCTTATGCTGCTTTTTCAGTGCGTCCGTTGTCCACGACTTAGCTGGGTCTGTGCTCTGCCGCCACGTTTCCGCTTTTCCGTCTATCTGATTCTTAACATCAGCAAGAGTGTTTGCGTACTCTCCCTTGATCCAGTTGTTAAGAGAGGAGTCATCCGTGTATTTATTCCGCTTCTGCCAATCGGATGCCACGTATGAGCCAGACTCACGAGCCACAACGCAGGTCAGAATGTCGGATGTCGCCGAGCTGAACCAGAGGTCGCCGATCGAGTACGGAGGTTTTGGCTGGCTTACGAAAATCTGAGCCTTTCCATCAATGATGTCGAAAACATCGTTCGGGATGCTCATTTCATGCCAAATTCCGGCTTGATAGATGTATTCCTTATTGGTCGATGGGTTTTTCCAGAGATCGCCATCGTGAACCATCTTTTCACTTTCAATCACGGTCATGATTGCCGCGCCGGTGCTGTCCGTAACGGTCGCTCCGGTGTGATCCAGCAACGCTTCTTCGGTCGTTCCCGTCCACTGCAAGGATGGGTCGGTTGTCTGATACCATGTTTCTGCTTTTTTGTCGATCGAATTGGAGATTTTCTCCATTTCTTCGTCATATGCAGTGATGAAATCGCCCAGTTCCTTGCTGACTGCTTTTACGGCGGAGTCATCCGTATACTTATTTCTCTTCTGCCAGTCTCCGGCAACATAAGAGCCGGACTCTCTGGCTGTTACGCAGGTCATGATGTCCGCGGTCGATGAGTCAAACCAGAGGTCGCCGATCGAGTACGGAGGTTTTGGCTGGCTTACGAAAATCTGAGCCTTTCCATCAATGATGTCGAAAACATCGTTCGGGATGCTCATTTCATGCCAAATTCCGGCTTGATAGATGTATTCCTTATTGGTCGATGGGTTTTTCCAGAGATCGCCATCGTGAACCATCTTTTCACTTTCAATCACGGTCATGATTGCCGCGCCGGTGCTGTCCGTAACGGTCGCTCCGGTGTGATCCAGCAACGCTTCTTCGGTCGTTCCCGTCCACTGCAAGGATGGGTCGGTTGTCTGATACCATGTTTCTGCTTTTTTGTCGATCGAATTGGAGATTTTCTCCATTTCTTCGTCATATGCAGTGATGAAATCGCCCAGTTCCTTGCTGACTGCTTTTACGGCGGAGTCATCCGTATACTTATTTCTCTTCTGCCAGTCTCCGGCAACATAAGAGCCGGACTCTCTGGCTGTTACGCAGGTCATGATGTCCGCGGTCGATGAGTCAAACCAGAGGTCGCCGATCGAGTACGGAGGTTTTGGCTGGCTTACGAAAATCTGAGCCTTTCCATCAATGGCATCGTAGACACCGCTCGGCGGCTCTGCTTTCATCTGTTCCCACGCGCTACCGTTGTAGATATAGGATTTCTGCTCGGTCGTGTTGTACCACAGATCACCCTTATGCTGCTTTTTCAATGCGCCCGTTGTCCACGACTTAGACGGGTCTATGCTCTGTCTCCACGTTTCGGCTTTCCCGTCTATCTGATTCTTAACATCAGCAAGAGTGTTTGCGTACTCTCCCTTGATCCAGTTGTTAAGAGAGGAGTCATCAGTATATTTATTTCTTTTTTCCCAGTCTGTAGCATTAAAATTTCCGCTCTCTCTCGCAGTCGTACAGGTCATAATATCTGCACTGGAAGAATCGAACCATAAGTCACCCACATCATACGGCGTAGTTGGCTGCTTAACGAAAATCTGAGCCTTGCCATCAATCGCGTCAAATACGGCTTGCGGCGGCGTTGATGTCATTTCCTGCCATGCTGAGCCATTATAGATATAAGTTTTCTGGTTCTCTGTGTTGTTCCACAAGTCGCCCTTATGCTGGGCTTTCAGCTCATCCGTTGTCCAATTGGCCGCCGGATCAGTGCTCTGCCGCCACGTTTCCGCCTTACCGTCAATCTGAGTAGACAAGTTGGCAATAGTCTCTTTGTAGTCGCCGGAAAGGAAGTTTTCAAGCGCGGTATCGTCTGTATAAGTATCTTTTTTCGCCCAGTCGGACGCATTATACTTTCCAGATGTGCGCTTAACTACGCAGACAAGGATATTTGTTCCGGTGAACCATGTATCGCCTACGTCATAAGGGGGAATCGGTTCGCCAACAAAAATCTGCGCCTTGCCGTCGATTTTGTCAAAAACATCGTCTGGAACGCTCATTTCATGCCAGCTTCCGTCCTTATAGATGTATTCGACATTGTTAGTCGTGTTATGCCACAAGTCGCCGTTATGAGCCGCTTTTTCGCGTTCCCATACGGTCAGAATGTTTGCGCCGGTGCTGTCTGTGATATTTGCGCCGGTATGGTCCTGCAATGGTTCAGATGTGCTATTATCTGTCCATTGGAGCGCCGGATCTGTTGCTTGGAACCACGTTTCGGCTTTCTTGTCAATCGAATTAGAGATTTCGACAAGCGTTTCTGCATAATCAGTGTAAATGAAGTTGTTAAGCGCAGAATCATCTGTATACTTAACTGCCTTGATCCAATCAGACGCATCATAGGAGCCGGACTGACGTGAGCGCTGGCATCTCATAAGATCGGAAGTGTCATTGCCCACCCACAGGTCACCTACATCGTACGGAGGATACGGCGTAGCTGTAAAAACGCGGCGCTTTGAGTCTGCTGTGTCTTTGGCTTCTGCGGCTTTCTGCATAGCAAGCGTGATATCGGTATCCTGTACGAGCTGCCAGCTCCACGCTGATCCGTCTTTCTGGAAGCGGTACGCATAGCCTTTCGACTTCCAATAGAATAAGTCTCCCTCATGAGCCGTCTTCTTCTCCTCGGTATCCCATTCTTTCGCCGGAACGTTGTTGAGCGTAGGCTCGTAATCGTAATAGAACGTTTCGATCTGACCGTCAATCTGCTTTTGCAGGTTGGAAATCATAGGGTTGTATATATTGCTCTTAAAGTCGTTCAGAGAAGATTCCGCTTTTTTTTCGGCTATATCTGCCACCGTTTCGCCCTGAATGGAAAGAGAAACCACGCTAAGCCGGACTTCTCCCGTCTCAGCATCCATGTAGACGGTCTGTTTTCCGTTTCTGTCCTGGATGATAAGGGTTCCGCCAACTCCCCAATCGAAATTGATGCCGATAGTAGTCATGATCTTAGCTATCATGACTCCATCTACAGTAAATCCACCGTTCCAAGTCTTTCCGCCGTCGGTCGATGCTGTGATTGTATCAGCTGTAATTTTGAAAACACTTTTGGATTCCGCAAGTGTAGGCTTATCGTGCAGATAGTAGATGCTGCTGCCGTCCGGCTGCACTTCGCTTGAAATATAGGTTCCGGGCGCGTTGGAAACCTGTTTTTCGAGAGCGTCCATCTGTTTTTCAAATTCTTTTTTAATAACCTGCTGCTGCTTTTTGAGATTCTGGTATACTTTCGAGCCAGATGTCGCCTTTTGCGACTTTACGGTTTCTGGGCTGTCTGTATCGCATGAAATAGACGTACTGCCAAGGTACGTGTAAGTAATATTGCTCAGAACCGAAAAGAAAAGATTTCCTTTCATATCCTGCACGAAACACGGGTCCATAAACTCAGCAAGCGGGTTTGAAATGTGATCTCCGCTGAAAGTGTAAAATTCCAGACCAACAATAACATTTCCGATTAGCTGCAGTGCCTGTGCTTCTTTGCCGGAAATCAATGGATTTTCGATCAAGAAGCAGTAATCTTCCGAACCTACAATATAAGATTGCTTTTCGTCTCCATCGTCATTCTCCGCCTTAACTCCAGTTATCCGAATCATATCTGTCGAAATGCTCGGATTCTTCTGAAATCCAGAAAAATTCTGTGCTTTCGTGTAATCATACGTGCCATCTGACTTTTTAAGGCCGGAAAAATCATAGCTCTTAATAATAACAGCACCGTTGGAATCGCACATGGCATTTCCGCCAGCAATCATAGCGATATATCCGAGCATCTCCCTGCATGTAACATTTTCAGAAATTGCATCTACCACGAAATCACCATTTGTGAATTTCGCGCTGCCAGCAACAAGATTACACTGAATGCAGACATCCCGATAGATATTAAATATAGTCGCCGGAAACGTCGTATTTGCAACGTAACTATCGGATGTTTTCGCCATGTAATCTGCAGCAACAAGCGTAATTGTGGATCCCGGCGTGGTCGGCTCAACTACAGAAAAGATTCCCTCTTTGATTTTTTCTACGCTTCCATCATCCAGCGTCATTCCCGTAAAAAGCGTGATTTCTGCGCCGTAAAAGTCAATGGCATCAAATCTTCCGTCGTAGTTATCCAAATTAAGCTCTATTGTTCTTGAAAGCGCCACACCGAGGGGGAATGAACTTCCCCCATTGGTGGTGATGCTGTTACCGTCAATTCGAAAATCTTTGGACGGATCCAGAGTCAATTTTGTGCCGTTCCGTAAAACCACGTTCGCGTACGCATAACATGCAGAACCGTTTTCTACTTTTTTCCTAAATTCTGTGCTTACATTTTTCATGATGGGTCAATCCTCGTTACCTGGAAACTAAGACTTGTGCATTTTTCCTCGCCCTCTTTGAGGGAATACATCGCTGTGTCAACGTTTGCAACATAAAAAGCATGTGTCTCCCATTTTGCGGTTTTGATATTGAAATAATGGAAATTGAACTGAGACTTGAAAACAGTCTTTGAAAGGATTTCCGCTGCTGCTTCAAGGGTAATATCGGTCCATTTAAGGTTATACGCTTCAACGGTGAATAACCTTGTGTTGACCATTTTGCCGTTCATAAGCCGCCCGGAATCGTCCGAAGATGTTGCTGCAAAAGCAATTGTGTAACCATCTTCGTCAACATCTGGCGGCGTGTAGCCATCAAACTGCAAATGATTTTGTGCCATGTATGCCCTCCTTAAGTCGTAGACAGCTCGAATGGGTTATTTCCACCCTGTATCTGCTGCAGCTTTGCTTCGCTGATTGTTTCCTTGAACAGGACTTTTCTGTCCAACTGTGCAACGAAAGTATAGCTTCCATTGCCTTTTCCAGACTCTTCCCGGACAATCTTACGGATAAGCCCCTCTGGTGCTTCGATATTGTTTCCGCTTTTCTGATCTCCGAGCATTGCCAGAAACTCCTGGTTTGGTGGGATGACCGCACCGGATGCCAGATGTGGGATTCTTCCGATAGTTGGAATATTTACATGCGGAATTCTATTCACGCCGCGGATCAGATTATTGATTGCTCCGATTGCCTGATTAACCATGCTGATGATCCCATTAATCGGAGCACGCACAACATCACCAATTCCGCTCATGATACTCGAAAAGATATTTTTGACGCTCTGCCAAGCATTCCGCCAGTCACCAGTAAACGCGTATTTAATAAAATTCATAATCCCAATAAATACGTTTTTCATAGTTCCGAATATTGACTTAATCAAATCGCAAAGAACCTGCGGAGCAATGCCAGCTACGCCAAAATATTTTACCCAGTCAACAGAGAATAATTTTTTCACCAGTGACATAAATGGAGTTAAAATATAGTCTCCAATCCATTCAATTACAGCGCCGCATGTATCCGCAAATCCCTGTGCTATTTGTCCTGCACCGGAAAAAGCTTTTTTCCAGTC
The DNA here is from genome assembly GCF_003479105.1 of Blautia sp. AF19-13LB. Classification (NCBI taxonomy): domain Bacteria; kingdom Bacillati; phylum Bacillota; class Clostridia; order Lachnospirales; family Lachnospiraceae; genus Blautia; species Blautia sp. AF19-13LB. The sequence continues at coordinate 25,570 of NZ_QUGO01000010.1, read as the reverse complement.
GCCCGTAAACACACCAACAAGGAAATCGATCAAACCGCCGAGCATATCCAGAATTCCGTTCGCCATTTCTACCGCAGCGCCCAATAAATCAATAGCCGCGTCGCCTAGCCATTGTACTACAGGAGCCAATAACGGAATTACATTTTGAAGAATCCAATTAATAAGGGGAACAAGAACGTTATTCCAAATTTGCTGTAGCGCATCAATGATTTTTGCGCACACATCAAGGAATTTATCGACAAAATCTGTAAGAGGTCCATTAATCAAATCTTCGAGCCGCGTTCCCCATTCATCGATGATAGGCACTACATAACTATTGTAAAGATCAAGCAGTGTTTCCAAAATAGACGCACAGCCTGATTCGAAGTCATCAATAAATGGCTTAACGCTCTCATCATAAAATGCAATAATTTTGTCGGATGTATCGTTTAAAAAGTCCTCGATAACCTGCGCGAGATGTTGTATCGGAGCAATTGTATTATTAATTGCTTCTGTTATCTTATCCTTGTTGTCAATCCACGGCTGTGAAATAAGATACATCTTATCCCGTTCGTATCGTGAAAAAATTTCTACGGCCAGACCTCCCAAAGTTGCAAAAATTCCAATAATATTTCCAGTCAGATCCTGTGCCGTCTGTGTTCCAAACGTGTTTGCAAACACTTCGGCTATGGTTTTTGCAATAAGACCAAACTGATCTGCCATTTCTGTGCCGACGTTAAAAATATCAACCAAGAATTTCTTGACTCTATCCTTATTTCTGCTTAGATAGCTTTCAAAACCGCCTACAAGATTAACAGCCAGTGTAAGACCTACGCTTGCTATTGATCCGGCTACGACCCCGAGATTATAGATTACAGATTCTGCAAAGCGTTTTGCGGCTCCTACTACTTCCGGGTCCGTGAAGATCTCCGCAAGATTCCTTTTGATGGATGCCAGATCCTTTTTCAGCTCTGCAAGCTGCGGTTTGTAATCTCCAAGGCCATCCCAGAAGCCGGACATAAACATGTCTTTAATCTTTTTCAGTAAATCAAAAACTTTCTGCAGATTATCCAGAAAAGCGTTAGGGATCTGCTCTTCCGTGAACATCGGCGCACTGCCTGTTCCTCCTCCACCGCCGCCAGCTCCCGGGGATTTGCCGCCCCCGCCGCTGCCGGAACCGCTGTCGCTTTTCGAATCCATCTTGTTCAGATCATCGAGAGGAGAAAGGTATTTTTCCGTTGCTTCTGCGGCCGCATCTGCCGCATCTGCCGCGTCGTTGGTTGCGTCCGCTACATCTTCCGCACTCGATGCCGTATCGCTTAGAGATGCCGCGTAATCCTTCTGAACAGCTAATGCTCGAGTATATGTTTTCTTACCAGACAGCATCGAAAAGAACATGCTTACGTAAGTTGCCGCGGTGCTAAGCATGTCGATGAATTTTGACAGAATCGGTGCAATCGCTGTAAGAATCGGCGCAAATGCTGTCGCAAGACTGTTTTTGAGCCGTTCCAAGCTGCCCCACAACATAGAGATAGCCGAGTTGGTTGAGCCGGATTCCTGCGCCAAATTTGACATTCCAGCCACAACCGCGCTTCTCAGCTTATTGAAAAGAACGAATAATGAGCGGATGCCTAGACCGTATTTTAGCAACGTCATAATTCCGTTTTTGGCATTTCCCGCCGCGCTTCCGGTCTCTTTCAGCGAATTTGCGGCTTTCCTTCCGCTGTCAGCCACTTTTTTATTTGAATTTGCCAGCTTTTCTCCGTCGCCAGCGGCTTTTTTTGTTGCTGCGCTGCTTGCTGATTTCGAATAATTATCAATGGTGTCTTTTACGCCGTCATATGACGTTTTCAGCCGGTCATTGATATTTGCCAGCTTTTCTTCTTCCTGCGCCAGTTTTTCCGTCGACGCTGCTGCTTCTTTTGTAGGTTCGGTATTAATCGTTGCAGTACCGGCTTCTTCCATCTCACGCATTTTGTTTGCGACCGAATCGTATTTGTCACGTAAAAAGTCAAGGTCAACCGCAAGCTCTCCCATTTCTGCCGTCTTACTTCCGTCATCATTCGACGACCAAAGTTCATCCCATTTTTCTTTGGTAATCGAAATTTTCTCATCCAATTTCGCAAGTTCTGACTCAAGCTGTGCGTACTGCTGGGTTGGAGTTTCTGATCCTAGTGCGGACGTGAACGCTCTTCCTGTTTCTTCAAGATCCTGCAACTCACCTTTTGCATATTCAATTGTTTTTGCGAGCTGGTCAATATCATACTGATAGCTCTTATACTTTTTGCTGTCTTCACTTCCGCCCAGCGCCACAAATTTTTCCTGCGCATAGATTAGTTTGTCCATCTGCGTCTTAGCAGACTCTATCTGTGCCTGAATCTCTTTGTATTCGTCGGTCGGTATCTGCTGTTTTCCGAGTTCAGCAACCTTTTCTTTGAGCTGTTCGACTCTTTTTTCCTGCTCTCTGTACTGATCGTTCAGCTTCGAGAACGCGTTCGCCTGTTTGTTGAGTGATGCTTTGGCCTTGTCTCCAAGACCATTAATAGACGAGATACACTGCCGCACATTCGCTTCCAGCTCCTTACTGCCAGCTTTTGCGCCGTTGGTGTCAATCTCCGTATCAATGATGATATAGCCGTCAGCCTGTCCCGCCATGCGTTTTTCCTTCCTACCGTGTAACTTTTAACGGTTTGTGCCGGTACTCCGTATGCTCCGGCAGTTATTTTGATATTCCAAAAAGCTCTCTAAGAGCTGCTTTTTCTTCTTCGCTTCTCTGGCCGCTTGCCGATTTGAGATCGATGATAGCCTTATTATCCCTGTAATATTCCTGTTCCCACTTGTCCAGTTTCTTTCCTTTGGCTTTTTTATCTCGGATACTTACCACAGTTGCGAACGTGCCTTCCCCGATCTCCATGTAGAAAGCAAAAAAAGTCCACCAGTGCAGATACTTCTGACCGCGCACATCTTTTCCGGCAACCTTATTGATGGACGGAATAATAATGGTTGCATCCTGTATCCAGTCCATTAATTTTGGCCTTTTTCGCTTTGTGTCCTCTGAAAAACCGCAGTCAATAAATTCACATGCTTTTTCCGCAGCTTCTTCCCATTCTCCGGGTGGCATATCGTCAAAATCAATATAGAGGATAGCTAACATACTTATGACCTGTTCCGCCCTCTTTTCGTCCTCGGTCATATCTGGTTCGAAAATCTCGGGATCGTTCATACATTGCAAAATATCCAATACCACTCGATAATCTGAGCGTATTGGATATTCTTTTCCTGCAACGTTGAGCGATGTCGGAAGGCTCCACGCGTCCATTATTTACGATATTTTGTAACGTACTTATTCATACGTGTTCGAACTTTTTTCGCCCTGTGTTCGGTCTCAGTTTCGATCACGCGGCCGATAGCGTCAACAACTTCTTCGAAAAACAGTTTTCCAGAAGCAAGCGGAGAGAACGGGCCTAAGATGCTGAAAAATGATTCTTTTGAATCCGATCCGATCAGATAGGAAAGCTCATCAGCAACCATGTTTTCAACCTTTTTGATGTCCGCCGGTTCGTTTTCAGGCGCTGAAAAGCTGTTCAGATGCTCTACAACCTCATCATATCGCGAGATAAGATTGGTGTCGGACGGTCGAAAATCAAATTTCCCGTATACATGGCCCTGCTTATTTTTGATATAATAAGTTTTTAAGCCATCATCAATAATGATGTCGTTACTCTGCGGTTTTACCAGTTTATTGCTCATCTAAAAGCTCCTTTCTATTCGTGTGTGATCTTACGCCAGGGATGTGCTTTTATCGGAAGCTGGCGCTGCGCCCTCATTAAATTCCGGAGTTCCGGTTTTAAGAGAAGCTGCGCTTACGTATCCTTTGGTGAATTTGCCATCCTCGGAAACGGCAAACGGGATATTAAGGCCTGCAGTATCGCCGCCGTAAGACTGCGGTTTTACGATGACCTCACGCACGTACGCAAGATGATTGGTCGCCGCTGTGTCCTCCACGATGACTTCCAGCATAAGGGTTTTACAGGCATCGCCTTTTTTACGTTCAAGGGCGATATCTCGCAGTACCGGATACAGTTTGTTATCCGGGTCAGCATAGAACGGATCAGCGTCCATAGACGGCTCATATCCGTTGTCTCTCGTTTTGGTCTGGCCGAGAATATTTTTGGTTGTTTCGGTGTCCGGGTTAAGCTCTACGGACATATCCTCGATGTCGTCACCTACCAGCACCCAGCTTGCGGATGCCACGACTCTCTTGAATGTCGAATCGAGGTAAGTGGCCATTGCTTCACGCTCAAGTTTAGACATGTTTTTTCCTTTCTACCGCGTAACTTTTCGCGGTCAGCGGCTGCCGAATCGGTGCCGGTATGATTATTTTTTGAATTTCTTTCGATATTTTAATGACATGCTGACAACCCAGTCCTCCACTTTGTTTTCTGCCACCGTATCAAGATAAGATGGCGTAAGGCGGGTTATAGATTCAATAACTCTTCCTTCTGTAAGTGTCGGGTAAGATTCCAGATGATATTCTTTCCCATCCACCTGCACAGGCTGTTTTTCCAGCCATTTTCCGAGAGTGTCAAGAAATTCTTTGATTTCTGTCTTAATTCCCGGCGTTGTAGGTGCTGAACGATACACGATGTAAAACGGATAGTTGCAAAGCTGATCCACAATTCCTGTGATGTATTTCTTTTCAGAAGCAACCACAGCTCCACTCACTGGATAGAATGCAATCCCTTCATCCTCTTTGAGCGAAGAAAACTTGATCTTTTCGGTCGGCTGAAGTCCGGGGAAAGTGTTCAGAACTGTTTCCAGCGCTTTCGTTACGATGTCGTATCCGTCCACATCGTATGTAACAGGTTTTTTAACCTCCTCCGGCACGTTTCTTCACTCCCTTCACCCATTCTTTGCCGTGTGCCGCTTTTGCGGCATCAAACCAGTGATCCGTAGCAGACGGATGCGCGGTTCTATCGAATTTTAGTGGTGTATCAGTAACAACTTTTTTTGCGCCAGGTCTCGCCCACGCTGAACGCGTCTCCGGATCAACCATAAGTTTTCCCTCGTACAGGAACCGTCCATACGGTGGAGCGCCTGCGCATACCTTTCCAGTTCCCTGCATGGATGCACTGCGCACTCTGGTTGCATCCACCATGATTCCGTCACGAAAAGGCATGTACGGGATCATATCATTCATAACCTGTCCATCAAGCCAGAACTGCGCTTCCTGGAACTGCTTGTCGAACCTCGTAAGGTCTACCTGTACCTTAACATGTCCATTCACGACCGAAAAACTGGGGAAATGTTTCGTATTGCTCATTATTTTCCCCCTATTTCAAAATGAGGAATAAGCCTGTACGGACCGCCTACATTGCTGATGGAAAACACATTATCGTATTTTTTATTCATGTAGTCATAGAATCCGCGGTCTACTCTGCTTGTGTATTCCGCGTCTTTCACCACGCCGTACATCTGCCGTTCAACAATTGTGGCAATCGGCCTTTTCTCGTGATCCTGCACGTATACTCCGTTATGGTCGATAAGATAAGCCTGTTCTTTCTTGACGCAGTAATCGCCGAGCACGAAAAAATCTTCGTTAGCAAAAGTGATTGTTCCCGGGAGTTCTTCATTCGTCTGAGCTTTCCAGGCTTTCGGTGATAACCACTTCTTTCCCTGCACCATAATAGTGCCGTTATCTGGCGTATATGCCACGTGCAGGCTGGCCGTATCGGCGCTGTCAATGCCGGTTCGGACAATATTTGCGACCTTGTCCGTGATAAGATCCACATGCTGCAACACAGTCGGATACCAGAATACATTCCCGGTTTGATCTTCGTACCTGTTGAAAAGAGTTATGGTTTCGTCATACATGTTTCCACCTACTTCTTATTCTTCACGAGAGCCGTTTCATATTGACCGCTAAAACGTGATTTTCCATTTGAGTACCACGTATAGCCTTTGGGATTCGTAAGAGCATTTTCTACGGGTTTCCAGCCTTTAGGGGGGGTATTGAAGCGTTTTACCGTCTTACCGTTTACAGTTTTCATCATTCCACTGTTGCTACCTCTTCCGCCCATATCACAACCTCACTCCTGCATACAGGACCGGAACGCCGTCATCCGTCATAACGCCCTGTAGATTTTCGAGAATAATCTGTGTCACGAGCACGTTTTCTACCTTTTTGTCCATCGCCGCTTGTCCGTAGACGCTAGAATTTGTACCGCTAGTTCCGGTCACGTAGGAGATGCTTTCACTGCCGGAAGAAATCGAAGAAACGGCCTTATTGATGACCGTTCCATCTTCTCTCTTTACGGTTCCTACTGTTTCCATCGCAGCATTTTTTACGGTGTCGATCTGAAAAAGCGCATCCGCCAGTGTACAGACCGCTTTCTTGATCTTTTTCTGTGCCCGTTCGTTTTCCGGCAGCCCGTCTGCAAGCCGGTCGAATGTCAAAACATCAATTCGATCACTTGCCCGCTCGGCGTACCGCGGAAAGTCGGATTCTGGCACGGTATCGCCGAAATATGAAGTTGTGTAAAATTCATAATCTGCATAAGCCATGCCAGATACCTCCGTCAACCGTTGGACTTAATCAGTCCCATACGGATGTTTTTGTGATTGAATGCAAGTGACCAGTTCGCTTTTGCTCCGAGTTCCGCATTGGTCGGGGATTCTTTTGTGATTCTGTTTGCATTGATTGAGAATCCGTTCGGATGCAGCACGTAGCCCTGTTTTGTGTACAACTTACGAATACCGGCTTTGGTTTCCGGATCGTAGTCTGCATAGTACGGGTCCTCGTAGTTGGTTTTATCGCAGGTGAGCACCGTTCCAGATCCGATCATATAGCTCTTATAGATCGGAACGTCTGTAGATGTGTCTACCGTGAAACGATCAGATACAACTGGAATGAATCCGCCGATCGTCGGAAGCTCAACATCTCGCTCGATAGCATTGGTGATAGTGTACTTGTTGTAATCAACCAGCCCCATAGCCTTGTAACGAGCGTAGATGTAAGAGTTAAGGACCAGCAGACCCATGTTCTCGTCTGCGTCTCCAACTGCTTTCTGCTGCGCGAAAATCAGTGTTGTATCATTGATTTTGTTTGCATCGGTTACGGTTGTAACCCCAGAAGATGCCGTCGCCGAAAGATCCGTAACATGATCTTTCATACCGTCCAGTGAAAGAACTGCATCAACAATAGCCATGAGATCACGGGTTCTTACCTGCCGATAGAATCCAGCAACTGAATTCGCAACGTGCGTCATCGGGTCAGCGCCGGTCAGCTCTTTTGTGAAATCCTGGGATTTCCATGCTTTCATACGCTGGGTCAGCATACAAGTCTGTTTCTTTCCACTGATCTCTGTCGGGGTGTTGTCGGTTTCACCATCATTGTTGAGCGCGTGAGATTCATCCTCATCAATCGGAACATAGAACGGAAGTGTTGCAACGTTTCCTTTTGTTCCGATCAGATCCATGATCGTCTGATCCTGTACAAGGATTCCAGACGCTAAGATTCGGTCATTCCAGGTCGGCTGCTCGCTCATGTAGTCGGAGAACACCTCCGGATCAAATGAAAAGCCGCCAAAAGTACCAGTTCTTGGCATTGTGTTTCCTTTCTACCGCGTAACTTTTTGCGGTCAAGCGTTATCGCGTGATAACGGTGTTATTTCGAGAGTGCTTCGTACAGCTCGGGATCTTCTTCTCTTAATTTGAGTCTTTCATCAAGATTCATTTTGCGGAAAGTTTCTTTCGTAATCTCGCCTCCATTGCCGCCGGTTGTAGGCTGTGTGAACTTGGCTGCATTGCTCTTTGCCTTTTTGGCTCCGGCATCCGTGAAAATCCCTGCTTTCTGTTTTCCGTCCTTGTCGGTAATCATCTCTGTGAAGATATCCGAAATGGACTTTCCTTTTGCAGAATCAGCATCCAGCGCTTTTGCAAGCTCTGCGCGGTAGTAGTCGGCAGTAATATCGTTCAAAAACTCGTATTTCTTCGCTCCCTTTTCGTCTGTAGCCGTCAAGAAATCATTTACCTGTTTTTCGACTTCTGCCTTTCTGGCATCTGCTGCCCGTCCAGCTTTCTCTTCGTTGAGCTGTGTGGTGAGGGTTGTAACTTTCGTCTGTAATTCTTCGACGTTCACGTCTTTGAATCCCTCCAGCTCTTTCTGCACATCGTCCAGCGAGTTCTTGTACTCATCACGCTTTGTAACTACCTTGTCATAATCTGATTTGGTCCGATAGTTTTCTTCCATCTTCTTTTTCAGATCTGCTTTTTTGTCTTCCGGAATCTCGATTTCGAGTTCTGAAAGAATTGCTTCGTAGTTCTGCATTTTCTATCCTCCTAAACGTTGTTTTTAACTGCCCGTCGGCAGTAATGGATTAAGGCAGATCAACCTCTGCCGGGGTAATGGGAAAATAGGATTCGAACCTATCAAGCAGTCCAAAGATCCAGCATCTTATGGCAGAATCAAGGGGGATGATGCCAGTTTTCCATTACTGTTTCCCAATTGTGTAATTCATAAAATAATAAGAAACACGCCGCGTTTTCAGAAAGGCTTGAGGAACGGAAAACGCGGCATATTTCAGACACGTTCCGAGCCTTGTGCAGGCTCTTAACAGGATCCCCTAGAACGTCGAAAGGAGGTGAATTGAACATCAAAATGACTTACAAGCCCATCCCAACTTCTTTTCACGCTCCTATCGTACTACATTCAATGTTTTTCGTTGTACCCATCTTGTCATCACGAATCAGCAAGTTTTCGAATCTGCTGCATGATAGCCTGTCTTTCGTCGCGAAAATCCGCATCAAGAATCATCGCCTGCAGCATATCGAACACCTCAACCATCAGGCGGCCGACGGAATCCATAAGCTTATCTTTGTGCGCCGCGTCTCCGTGTTCCTGGTACGCCATTTTTGCCGCAATGTATTCGTCATACAATGCATCAATATTCTTATCATATTTTCCGTTGCTGTACTTCTTAATCAGTGTCTCTGATGCATCCATCATGACCGATGGAATGCTCTCACACTCCATTTTCCGCATATTGCACAGTGTGGTTGTGATTTTGAACATTGCGTCAAGGTTATCTGTCGTGAGTTTCTGCATCGCAGATTCTTTTTCTCTTTCCAACTGCTTTTCCAGCACTTCTTTCACGTTTCCCATCATTCCACCTCAATTTCTTTCATGCGTTTCTTGTATTTCTTGTGCAACTCTTTTTGCGATTCTGTGATATGGACCATATCATAGCCGGTTGAGATCAGGTCCAGAATAATCTTGTCGATTTCTTTCAGCTCATTACTTACGTCGTCCACCAGAGAAGTTACAAGCGTGAAATCTTCCACGTTACCTTTCTCAAGGAGCGCGGCGGCATAGATCTGATACACCTCTTTTGTTTCCTCTTCCCATTCCCGATATGCTAAGAATCCATCTTCTACAGCTTTCTGCTTAGTTCCTTTTCCGACAGATATGCTTTTCGCGGAGTACCAGCTATCCGGAATCATCTTCACTTCACCAGAAAACGCATTTTGAATCAGTTTTCCGTGTCTTTCGATGCGATATTTGCATATTTTTCTTCTTTCGATGCTTTCCGCGAGGTGCTGGTACTCATGGAGCCGCTTATATCCCTTCAATCCGAGAAAATCGAAATAGTCCGCGAGCTGATCGTGCATCATGATAGCCGCGATGAAGCGGCTGTTGATTTCCGAAAAGATAGCATCCGCATCTGTTACGTCTGTTTTGCTTCGGAAAGTAATCATGATTCGTCACCCCCTACGCAACTTTTTTGATGATGAGGTTCGCGTCTTTTACGAGAACTTCGGTTGCAGAAATATTTCCGACTGACACAGTAAGGCTCGTTCCCGCCGGCACAGGGATCAGTGTGTCTGCGCTCACGTTCTGATAAGTGTTCGCAGTAACTACGGTATAATCCATCTCTGTTCCTCCAACCGCTTCTCCGTTCAATTTCAGCGTAAGCACGGTCGCGCCCGCTGCCGCCGCTGTTACGTTTCCGTTGAACTGTAATTCTACCGCGATAGGAAGGTTCGTCCGGTTCGTGATTGTGAAAATTCCGCTTCCCTCGATGTGGTTCAGCCATCCGCTGGAGCATCCACAACGACGGGATTTTACGCGGGTATTGGTGAATACAATATTCTGTCCTGCTGCTACTGTCTGTTCTGCTTTTGCAATTACATTTAACATAATTTCTCTCCTTTTTGAAATGAAACAGGGGCAAGCTCCACGCCTACCCCTGCAATTTTGCACAACTACTGTTTCGTAGATTTGGAATCTTCCAACATGCTGATTATTTTATTTTGATTTTCGATGATCCGGTCAAGGTACTTTCTGTCCTGTTCCTGCAGGTGTTTTGCGATATCCGCATTGCTCGCCTGCGATAGGTCGCTCTGATAATTCATCGCCTGCAGGAATACACCGAACAGGTTCAGAAGATCGAGCGCGGACAGCTCGCTTGTGCTCATCACAGCACGTTACCGCCATTTCCGCAACATCCGCCGTATCCGGTCATGTTGTACGCGAAATACGGGGAACATGTAAGATAAGCCGGTGTAGGTGTCGGGCGTACTGCATCAATGATTGTACGGGTCTGCGAAACCTGTGAAATCTGATTGTACGCGTTCTGCAGATCGCGGTCACGGTCTGACAGCTTATCCCTGAGTGCCTGGATGGTGTTTTCCTGCATCATCTGTCTGGTTGCGTTTCCGTCGGCCAGAATGCTCTCTTTGATGTCACAGCAACACTGTGCCATCTGAGCCTGCATATTCTGTGCCATGAGTGCCGCATCATATCGGCTCTGCAGGATCTCTTTCTGTGTTTCACAGCAACAATTCTGCTGTGCCGCCTGCACCTGCTGTAAGCCGAGCTGATTGGTATACCGGTTTTCCAGTACGTCTCTCTGCGTCTGGCAAGCTGTGTTGGAAACGTTCTGATTGGTATTGAAAATGTCACGTTTGACAAATTCATCAGAAATGAAATTGTCCTGCACGCCAGTCTCAACGCCGCCACGGTTCCATCCGCCCATCATCGGGAACAGAAATGCCAGCAGAATAATCCAGATCCACCAGCAGCCACCGCCCCAGTCATCGTCATTGTTTCTCGTTACGGCTGCTACATCAGCCGCGCTAAGTCCCATTGTTCCATCTGTCATGGTTATTTCTCCTTATCCTTCTATTTATTAAGGCTGTGCACCGCCCTAATATCTTATTTCATCAGCCCGGAGAACTGCCCCGGGTCCATCCCGTTCTGTCTGCACATTTCCTCGAATACCTGCTTCGGGTTCTTTCCCTTGCACATATCCATAGCCTTTTTAACATTCGGGTTTGTCTGCGCCATCTGTTCTACTGCGGCCTGCGGGTTGCCCGCCTGTTTGAGCTTATTGACCATCTGTATAGCCTGCATCATCGCGCCCATCGGGTTGTTACCGCCGCCCATATTGCCTATCATGCTCATTAATGGATTCATACGGGTTCCTCCTTATTCTCCGGCTTTTCGCCTAATCGCGTCAGCAGAGCGTCAAATTCCTGCCGCGTAACGTATTCTTGTCTTTCTTCTTTCGACTGGCTCTGTGCCGGGTTTAGGGCTTCCGGCGAGATCTCGGCGAACTGAAATACCTTGAAAGTCGCGCTTCCCATTCCGTCCACAGACTTAACGTAGAACACAGGGCTGTTGTTATCCATCATCCAAGCAGTATGTCCAGGCTGGACAATCTGATTTCTTGCGCCCTCGATGCCAGCAACCTGTATCCAATTCACGTTGCTGGTCGGTGCCTGCGGCTGTTGCTGACTCTGTGGTACATACATGCTCATCTGCTGGTTTCTCGCCTGTTCCAACTGATTGATTCTCTGCTGAAGCATTGCCTGTTCGTTCGCAAATGCCTGCGGGTCAATATACGGATACATATTCATCCCTCCGTTCTCTTTCTACTCATATTTTAGGCGCAAAAAAAGGACTCTGACAGTTCGTCAAAGTCCCATGAAATGCTTAAAAAAGTATCAATCAACATACTTTAATGATTTTGGTGTTTACGTTTCTGCTGATCCGTTTTACAGTAGAAACAGAAATGTTCATTAGTTCCGCACACTTTTCGAGCGGAATATTCCTACTCCGATAATCAAAAAGTGTACGTTCGTCACGCGTAAAATTACAATACGTGCGAAAATATTCCAGCTCCGGTACTGTGAATTCATACACTTTCAAGATAAGCCCTCTTAATTTTTCTTGTCGGTCATCGCATTTACAAGTTCTTCCCTCGTTTTTTTTAAGCCCTCGATGTTGTTCCCTGTAATCTTATTTTCGATCAGATTGAACATGCTCCTCATTATCAGATTCATATCATCTCGTTGGGTGCGGATAGAGGTATAATCTTTCTCAAGTTTTGACTTGATATCCTTGATATCCTCCTCCATCGTCTGCATCCTCTTTTCCAGATCCCTCTCTGGCTTTTTGAATTTCTTCCATGCTCCGGTCAGAACCACAATCGCGCCACCTACTGTAGTTATCCAGCCGCAGAGAATCATGATTTGATTAATCGTCTCAATCATCTGCTTTTTCCTTTTTGCGTTTTTGATATCGCCGTGCATCCGCTGCGGCTCTTGCTGCCTGTTTTCGGTCCCAATGGGCTATTTTCAATCGCTCATCATAAGGGCGCAGGTTGTTGTCTTCGCAAAACTTGCGATATGCTTTATTTTGCTTACTAAGCAAATTAGCTTTTTGCTCTGTTCTACTTTGCAATTTGCTTTTCGTCTCGTCATCGCTTGCGTTGTCTATAGCATATTGCAAAGTTTGAATTTGCCTTTTGCTGTTTCGTATTCTGCGCTCCAACAATCGTTGCCGCTTCTGTGCTTCTTCAACCTTACGATTATCTGCGTATGAGATGTTCTTAGCGTCAAATGGGTTGTTCTTTCCGTCTCCCGATCCGAAACTATGACGGCAATTCCAGCCGCCCAGTCCCTCGCCGGTGCCGTATCCGGTCACCTCGTAGAAATTCGGGTATTTCTTGTTTTTTCCGGTTCGGGAATAGAATCGTCCTTGCCACCAAAGATGATTTCCCGGGTTCTGCCCGCCGTCTCCCGTTCGTGCGCCTACATGAGCAGAAACAAGAATAATATCCCAGTCCATCTCCTCCATCCGCGTTTCTGATACATCGCACGCCGCCTGCGCTATACCGGTGCGTACGATGGTCATGGTCGCAGATTCAAGGCTCTGCCGGTATCCTGTCGGGTACTTGACTGTCAGCCCCTCCTCGGACACTTTCTCGATCAGATCAGCCACCACAGCGCCGTAAGACTCTCCGCCGCTCAGAACCCTGTGATAGGCGCTGTCAAGCTCGTTGATAAAAAGTCTCTGCGCTTCTTCTGCGGTCGTCCGGGTGAAGTTCCGCCATGTGCCCGCGGTCGCCTTATAGTCTCTTTCCAGTACGCGCATCAGTGTGGGGGAAAGAAGAAGCGGCGTAGGTACCAGCCCAGCCGCCTTATATACCGCGTCGTCCCACTTGAGCGTCTGTATTCCCGCGTCAACGCAGGCTGATTTGATCTCTGATAGCTGCTGATTGGTCGCCTTTGCTATCTCTTTCTGGATATCTTCCAGCAGATAGCCAGCTTCCTGCAGTGCTTCGATTCTCCACTTGTCCGCCGCCGTCAGCATGTAGTTTTCGCCGCGTTCCATGCGTGTTAAAATCGCCTTGACGATCTTCCGCATGATCCGGTTGTGTAAATCCTCTGTGATGGCTTCTGCGCCCTCTGCCGCGTGCTGCAGATACTCCGGGGTAAGCATGTCTTATTCCTCTTTCTGTGCCTGTTTGATGATCTGGTTTGCTCCGGTGCTTGCTAATCCGCTGACAATGCCGACGGCTACCGCATTAAGCACGTCATGCGCCGGAAAGTCCGGGATTGTGTACATACCAACAACGCCAAGCACCGCTCCCGCCAATCCTACTGCGCACGGAATCCACTTGTTGCTAATATCCGTTGCTTTCATCACCATGCCTACCAGATAGCAGACTACTGTGATGCATACTACTGTTGCTACTCCACTCATATCCATGTTATCATTCCTCCTTATATTTGCTGTCAAAAAGCTCATCCTCTTTCGGAGTGGCTTCTTCGACCATTGCCTTTGCGTCTTCCTCCGAGAATCCCTCGAACTTGACGAAATACATCCACGCCGGTACTTTTCCGGCATTAACGTAATTCCACCAGCGTGCGCGGTCCTCCTCGCGGTTGTACGTAATATCACCGAAATCATACGTTACTTCGTACTCTCCCGCCGGACTCTCGCCGTACAGATCCGCATAGACGCTCAGCGCGTAATAGACGGCATCCATGCACTTCTCGAGCTGATCCCGAACATCTTTGATATACTGGATCGTCCGCCGGTCATCGGATTCAACCTGTGTTGCCGTTACCATTCCGGTTTTCTGGTCAAATACAAAATAGCCGTTTGAGAAGCCCGCCTTATAGCCGATCTGAGACAATAGCGCGTTGATGCCATTAACTCTTACCTCTGTGTTGAGTGTCGGGTTAATCTCTTGATAGAATGTATCCGCTCCTTCGCCGTACACGTTGCGAACATACTTTGGCAGGTGCGTTGTTGCGGCTGCTCCCGGGGTCATCTTATTGACCGGAGTGCCAGCCGGAGACAATAACCGATCATCTGCCAGAACAATTCGTTCACTGTCGTGGATTTCTCCGGTCATGCGGGAATACGCAATATCAAGATCTTTCAGTTCTTCCATCGCTTCTGCATATACCGGCAGGCCGAGCGGTGTTGACTTGTCCACGTTGTTCGCTTGCGGTGTCACGAATACGCCAAACATCGGGCCATCCAGGCTTTCTCCGTTCGCTTTCAGAATCGGCGGTGAGTCTGCCATAAGCTCAGACCATTTCGTATCTTTCAGATCCACCGGATCTCCGATTGAATCTGGTGTTTTCGACCGATAGGCCCGATTGGAAATATAGTAAGGGCGAACTGTATCATCGCCCTGCTTTTCTTCTTCAAATCGGTGATATTCCAGTCGTGTGTAGTACCATTTTCCCTGTGTGTACGTGTCCTTGAATATCATTCCGGTGATATTCTGGTTATCATAATCGGTTATAAGCACTTCATCCGGCGTGAATACATCCAGTGTCTTCCCGTTCGGCTTGATGACTACCGTTCCATACGCACAGCCATATTCCACCCATTTTCGGATACTGAAAAACACCGCGTCCGTCTGCTGCTGCAGCCATTCCGCCCGTGCTGATCCCTCGATTGTGATTTTAATTGCTAATGTCGCAAGTCGCGCCGTTTCGGAGCTTAGCGTTTTTGCAAAATTGATTGTTCGGATGCCGTTCTGTGCGTCTTTCCACATCGGCTCCCCGGAGTAAACAGCAGCGCATTTTTTTATAACTGTGTCCATGATCGGGGATTCAATCACATCAGCATCAAACGCCTGCTCCGCTTCGCTTCGAAAAAACATGCTTAGCCACCTCTTAATAGTTGTTATCAGTCCCATTCCTAGCCCTCTGTCACTTTTCTGCCGCACATCGGGCAGTAATTGACGTTATGCGGCGTTCCCTCGATGCTCCCTGCCGCTCTTGTCTCGACCATCGTCTTGCGTATCAGCTTACACTTATAGACGTACCGTGCACGCTGATCGAATCTTTCTAAGGTTTTCCAGTTTTTCAGCTCATCGCAAAATTCGCACATTATGCACTATACCCCCTTCGATTAAATAATGGTTCGTACGCATAACGTAAAGCCGAGATAGCATGGTCGTTACCGTCTGGATATCCGCTGATAACGTTCCCGTCCTTATCCCGGTCGTATTCGTATTCCGTGATTTCTTTGTAAGCGTGCGGTGTCCGCTTCGGATCAATCACGAGAGTTCGTGCCTGCAGGAATTTGAATCCGTATTCAATGCTTCCCGGTCCTTTGATTGCTCCCCTGGCCGGGAGTCCGGCATCCCTATAGTCGTTTACGGACTTAGGCTCCGCGGAATCGCAGATAATCGTATAGTCATCATACCCTTTTTCTTTGATCCATTTTGCTGTTTTCTCATTGCTCCACTTATTCACGTATAGTTCGTCAATGAGATAGATTTTCTCCCGCGCCGAATCGTAGTAAGTCCGCAGGTAGCAATACTGATCCGGGTACCATCCGAAGTCAACGCCTGGATAGATACGGTCCATGTGGCTAATCTCTTCGTCTGTGATGTCTCGGATCTCCAGATATTCAAACACGTTTCCGCCGTCTCCGTTCGGGATGCCGAGATACTCATGCTCGTACGCTTCCGGATTGACTTCTTTTAGATGTTCCGCGTCCTCGATGAACTTCTTTCCGAGCCATTCCGGCGGCGCGTCTGTATAGCACGAGTGGTGTATCACTCTTTTCGGATTCGGCACGAGCTTGATTCGGTTGACCCAGTTACTTTTGCTTTTGGGAGGGTTGTAGGATGAGAAATCATAGGAGATGTCACCACCTCGCAAAACTGACTGATTCACGGAACGCTCCTGTGCGTCGCCTTTCATCTGGTCTTTCTCCTCTTTCCAGAGGATTCCTATATACCCAAATTCCGGCTTAATGGATTTCAGTTTTGTTTCGTCATCCAGTCCGCGAAAGTATATCGTCTGTCCAGTCTTGATATACTTAATTTCGAGCGGAGACACCTTAAACTCGAACTCTTCCATCAGCCCCAGCTCATTAATCGCCCATTTCATGTTGGCATACACGGAATCTTTCAGTGTCCCGGCTACCTGTCTTGTGATACACGCGTGCATCTGCGGGTTATTCTTGAGGATTTCAACGATTTTGAAAGCCACATAGGACGATTTCAGACCGCCACGCCCGCCCTCAAACACGTATTCAATGTTAGGCTCAATCCGCCGGTTGATGTCCACGAATGCTTTTCCAATCACCCTTGCAGGCAGCTCATACACCGCCGTGTCTGCTTTCTTGTCCGCCACAAGCTGCTCCCACTTCTCAACAGCCATCATATTTCCCTCGATGGCCTTACTATACACCGACGCTACGATCCGCGCGTTATTGTTCGCATTTTCATCGTCAATTCCAAGCTTTGCGAGAGACTTTTTTGCCTGCGCAGGTGCCGGGTTCTCGGCTATCATCTTAGCCAGTTCGGAAAGGGTCTTTTTCTGCCTGCGCACCTGTCCAGACTTGATACCGCCTTTTCTGGCGTTCTCTCTTACCTCGCTCTTACTTCTCCGGTTTGTCGGTATTAAGTTTTGTTCGTTCGCCATTCCATCATCTCTGTTCCCTTTCCTGTAGCTTTATTTCTTTACCCAACTCTTTGTTTTACCGTCCCACCGAAAGCCTTTTTCTTTTAACATGCTTCGTATGTTGTAGGTTTGTCCCGAAACGCTGCTTACCTTGTCCCATCTGATACCGTAACTTTCAATTCCCCTGGAATCATCGTAGCTCACAATACCATGTTGAATTTTATACGTCACGTCTTTGGTGTTCGCTTTCGGGTTGCTGTTGTCGAACGTTCCATAGGCTTTTACGATCTCAATTCCGCCTTTTTCGTTCTTTCTCTCTACGGCATCATAGACATCATCTCTATAATGTGCCCCGTAGATTGAATTTCTACGGTAGAATGTCGTAATTGTCTGTTCTTTCGCTCTCGGGTCCAATGCTGATTGGCTTTTCCTGCCTATTCCGCTTGCCCCCCTCGTCCGCCCATCTAGGTTCCCTCCTTCTTGTATCTCTCCTGGAACGCTGCGACCTTTTCCACGTCCCCTTCCAGTTCTTCCGGAACTTTCCCGAAGAAGATCACATGCTCCGGTGATAATCGTTTCATCATTTCTTCATATCCCCGCAGGAATGCCGACTTTTTCGCCTTGCTGTTCTGCGTTCCCACACTGGATACTGCCACCACGCTTCCCACCGGCTCGCCATCAAAGCACCACTCGAACGAGCTTTCATCGCTCCATGCGATCGTAGGTATTACACGCAGTCCATTCATTTGCATATATGCCGCGCACCAGTGTTTTCTGTAATGGTTGTAAATCTGCATGGCTTTCGGAAAGTCCGTGTACATGCTGAAATCCGGTGAAAGCACGTAGTCATAGTCTCTCAGTACCTCAATATACCTGTCCGGGTTGTTCCATACCCGTTCGAACTGGTAGTCATCCAGGAAGAAATGCACGCCCTTCCCGGCTCGCCTCGCAGTGCTCGCAGCGTAATTGAATCCGATCCACTCGCACTTCTTGTACTGTTCTGGCATAATTTCGGGGATTCCGTATTCTCCCACGCCGGAGAAGATCATTTTCTCGAGATTGTCGTAAGTCTTGTTTGTAGGCATAAAAATCACCCCCATACTAATACACTTCTATTCTTAGTGTACTTGCATGGGGGCTTTTCGTTGTACCCTTTTTGTTACTCTTCTGGATATGTTTCTGTTTTTTCTTCTCCTTCCAGTCTTAAAACCACCTTATAATCTTTCTCAATAATTACGTTTTCATCAACCATGCTTACGATCAGATCATTGTCTCTGTCCAGTATCTGGATTTCTGCAACATTTTTGTTCCCAATTTTCATCATAACTCCTTCCCGTGCAGAAGCAGCAATCTATACAGCTCCTCGATTGTCTTCCGCCTGTACCCCTGGAAATCTTTCCGCTGCATTGGGATGTACTGCACCTGGCTGATCCGGTCATATCCAATTCCAAGCGTCAAATTCGCGAACAGGGCACTCGATATCTCCGGGCAAGTCTTCTGTGCGGCCTGCAAGATAAGATTCTGGTCGTAGTCGTGCGCGTTTCTGCAATATGATACGATCTTATCCCCAAGTTCTTTCGAAATCCCGTAATCTTTCAAAAATGTGTTCCGAATGCTCATGGTGCAGCTCCTTTCTGCGTTACGCTTCTTTTACTTCATCTCTTAACTGGCAGAATTTGTAGGTGACGCAATACTCTCCCACGCTGAATACCGCAATATGTGTAGAGATATCAACCAAAGTTGCATCACTCCACTGATACGAATTTACGTTGCCATCCGCGATTGACGGGCGGCGGATCTTATACCTGTTCCCTATCACAAGTTCTTCTTTTGTCATTTTGATTTTTTCTCTCCTTCTTCATCCAAGTTCATGCTTTCTAAGTCTTCAATTAGCTTGCTATATTTACTTAATGTCTGATCTTCTTTTACCATCTTAAATACCCCAAAAATTTTCCTCGATTAGATGCAACTTCTACCGACACATTAAAATACTCTGCAATCTTGGAAGTATCTACTACGTTACCGTCCGCAATCCTTTTAAGAACTGTAAGATATTCCGATGCTGGCATTAAAAAAGCTGCTGCAAACTCATTTGCTTGATATTCTTTTTCGGAGCTTCCTATTCGATGATAAATGTTATTCTCTTGTCTTGCCCATAACTCTTTATTAGTTCTATATCCCATATGAAGAAAGAGATGTCCTAATTCATGCGCAATTGTAAATCTTTCTCTTTTTTCGTCTTGATATGGGGATACAATAATCCTAAATCCATCCCCTTCCTTTTCAACTGCGCCATCTGAAAATGAAGTTTCTTTTTGGATAGTACCACCTAATATTTCAACAATATCACCAATATTCTGAATCGGAACAGAAATGTCATATACATTTAGTATATCTTCTGCTAATGAATTAATCATTACTTTAGTTGGCTTTAATACATCATATCTATTCTCTCCCTCATACGACTCATACAGTGCGCCACATCTGTCACATTTGTATGCTCTACTCATTCTTCCTCACCTCCTCCAAACCCTTCAAAGACCGTTTTAACTACTCCTCTTGTCACTTCTGGAATTACAGCATAAGGCATAGCAATTCCTTTTTGTATATATTGTTCTGCCGACTCCGCGATCTGTTCTTCCAGTCTCTCATACCGCGCCAACTTTTCGGCTACCTCGTTTAGTACTCGGCATTCATCTGATGCACAGTATTCCCCGTCGTACGGGCAACTGGTACCGCACAGCTTAATATGTGCGGTACCGTCAAAAGAATCTTCTGTAAGTCTTTTCACTCTTCCCATCTTCACTCCTCCGGCATATCCATATACCAAGCTTTTTCGATTTCTTCCGCCAACAAAACCATGCTTTGCGTTTGTCCCTCATGTACCGGCCCACACAGAATCTCTACTGCTTTGCACTGTGCGCTCTGTTTTGCAATCAGATGCAACACTTCCATCGCTCTTTCTTCTGTTTTGTAAGTTCCAAGCTGTTCGAATTGGTCTGCGCAGATTTTAAAACAACCTCCAACCGTCTCAGCCACATAAAGCACTCTGCAAGTATCAATATTGAAGATTGCTTTCTTGTCCTGTCTTCTAATCAGCATCTTCTTCCTCCTCTTCTGCTGGCATTTGATACACATATTCCTGTGCAAGCGCTTGATACACGGTTACACGGAGTCCGCCGATCCCTCTACCCGCGTAAATGATTTCATCTGCTTTGCAGCATCCAATTTGCTCAGCAATTTCATCAAGAACCTTTTCTGCTTTCTTTTTTGTTTTATAGACTCCTACTACACCTGCTCTTGTCTCGATACCATACCGGCCGTCCGGTCCGCAGAACATACGGAAATCATTTCCGTATGTATCTACCACAAGATCTTTGTTTTGACTCTTAATTATCATTCTTTCTCCTTTTTCCTCACGCAAATCTCAACTGTTCCTGGCTGTCATCGATATTCAGATTCGGCACCCGCTCCCCTACTTTTAGGTATGGGCAGTTGGCTTCTTTGTACTGCTCCATCGGTTTCACCTTCTTTCTTTTTCAAAACTGCTTTTCAGCATCCCCGCTTTGATCAGCTCGTAAATAATATCAAGGCTTGTTTTTCTGTTTCTGTACCTGCAATTAGGATTCGCGTGAATTCTCGGGTCATCATCTCTCCAATCATTTACCTCAAAGTATACATCACTCACAAAAAGCATCTTTTTTCCTCTTGCTACGCACAGATAATAGCATTCGAGGTCACTCGATATTCCTTTGCATTTTTTAAAACCAAATTTTTCAAATTCTTTCGCTTTTACCGTTGGAATCAGCATATTTTTTCACCTCCTACGCAAACGATTTTTGACGTATTTACGCAGATTGACTTTAAAAATATCCTCGGTCAGACGCAGCGTGGTCGGATGATTTGTTTTGTGCATCAGGATGGCATCCGGATCGTGATTGATTGCAATATCTACCGACCGCCCCAGTGCCATCTCGATGCCAACGGAGGCACCGCCTCCGCCAGCAAAACAGTCAACGATAAGATTCTTTTTCATAGAATTACCTCCAGAATATCTTCCAAAGGGACATAGTGTTTCATGTTATTCGCATAGTAGACAACAGCACATTTTACAGTTTCTTTCGCTCTTTTGGATACATAAAACGCTTCCGGAATAACTCCGACACCTACATCACATTCCTCTTGATACTCTGCATCAAGACAACCTTTTACAATAACATCTCTATATCCAACAATTACTCCGATGAAATTCTTGTCAACATGTTTGAAATAGGTTTTTTCGATATACTCAACGTCTTTTTCGACAGTTCCATCATTGCCCATGCTCACAAGATTATTGTCCATTGCATCAGCAGTTAAAGTTTTTCTGTCGAGTCGCAACCATTTTCCGTCGTTAAATTTTTTATAAAAGCCTTTGCATTTTACCTTGTCGAATAAATTCATATGTTTTTCATTCAGAAGCCCGGTATACCCTTACCCCGGCCGGAGGCTGGCTCCTTTCTTTGTGTTTGTTATTTTTTATGTTTCTTGTTCCACTCGTTCAGAAATTCAATTTGCTCCTCATCCTCTTTCGGATCTTTTTTCCGATCCGGCGGGTCAAGCATTAGTTTTGCTGACGCGAGAATCACCGCGCAGAACAGAACAATTCCGATGATCTCCATTCTCTTTTCCTTCCTTTCCGAGAATCTGTTTTCTCGTTTTATCCCATTCTTTCAGAAGAGCATCCGGGAAATCGTTTTTACCGTATTTCGTTTCTTTCATTCTTCCGCCCCTCCAAAGCCAAACTCTTTTGCGAGATCCATATCCTCAAATTCCAGCGTCGCGCCGGTCTTTTCGTGCAGCTCCTCGTACATCTTAGCCAGACCTACACTGTTCATCTTCCGTACTGCAGCAGTGTAGTTGTCCATGTACCGGTCAAGCGCCTTTTTGTACCCCCAGGTCTCATAGATCGCCAGTGCAGAGCACACGACGTTCGCCGCGCTGATGCAGTCCTCTGCTTTCAGCAGCTTTTCCTGTGCTTCTTTCTGGTAGGCTTCGGACAGATTTCTCTGCATCCTGTCCACCCATTTCCGCAGGATCTCGAGCTTTACGCCTGTGATCCCGCTCACTTCTGCGGCTGTCATCGTCTCAGGGCTTAACTTAGTTGACGGCTTTTTCTTCAATTTATTGCTCATAGGCCCTCCCCTGTCCTTTTCTTATTATTTCATCATCTGGTAAAAGCAAAACGCTACTGTTGCGCAGATAATTGCTGTTTTGAGTACTGATACCATGCTTAACCTCCTGTCAATGCCTGCTCCAATGCCGCGAAATCATAGTCCCGCTGGTTGAAGTTGTTGAATTTGTTTTCTTTCTGCTGCTTCGTCGGCTCTCTTTTTCCTGGCTCATAATTCGCGTCGAGATAATCCACGTAACCAGAATTGAAAAAGGTACTGCCGTACTGCGGCTTTCTCCAGTCCTCCTTTTCCAGTTCCGTCTTATACCTCTGAATTGCTCTCTCAAGCTCTTCATGCCCGATTTTAAGCAGTTTTTTCTTTGCTGTATCACTTACCTGCCCCTTGCCTTTTTTGTTCGGATACAGGCTCCACAACCGCTCGAAAAGAATCTTTGCTTCTTTGGTTTCCTCCGCCTTTTTCGACGGCTTCGGTTCTTCTGGTTCTTCGTGTTCCTCTTGCTTCTCCTCTACCGGCGGTGGTGTTTCCTGCTCCACAGCTTCTATTTTCGCCTGTTCCCTGTACCGCGCCTGCCGCTTCCGGTTGCTCGCCCGGATCTGTTCCAACGCGGCTACGTTCTGATGTTCTTCCCATCCAGGGATCAGAAGCGTGTTTTCCTCGTTTCGGCTTATCATTCCCATACTTTCCAGCGCTTTCATGGCTACCAGAATAGTACTTTCTGGGAATCCAAGCTCATTTGCGAGCATCGCCGGAGTATACGGGATGTTTTCGGTAAGGAAAATATATCCATTGGAATTGCACCGCCCTGCCAGAGTCAGCAGCATGACCCAGATAAGAACGATGTTGTTTCCCTCCGGCAGGCCGCGCAGATACTTGATCTTTCGATTATCGAACATGTCTATCGACATCTTAACCCACTTAACCTCGCCCATCGTCCGCACCTTCTTTCAGACTCATTCCCGCTTCGTATTCGCGGAATATTGTCATCCAGTCGTCGAGTTCCATCGTGACTAGGATCTTATGATTGTTTCTTTTGTGGAATACTGTGGGCAAAACGTCTTTTCCACTTTCTTTCGCGTCGTGTTTCGCCTGATCCATCCAATCATAGAGCTGCATTCGCTCTTGATGTTTCGCTTCCACGTGGATCCCCGGGAGGCCTACAACATCGGATGCGTCCCCGGTGTTCCCGCAGTATTGCGCGGTCCGGCGGGACTCCGTGTAGCCATACTCCCGGAACTTTCTGGAAAGCTCCAACTCGAAGCGTTTCCCTTTCTGTTTGCTGTTGATCGGCATTTCTGCCCCTTTCCGGCGGCTCCAGCCAGCCGCCTTTTTGTGACGTATAAAATTTTGAACCATACTGAGATACTCTGTTGACAGTTCCATGCTGGACTCTATGATTTCCCTTCCGGGCTATCATCCACAATGATTCCGTAGACGTGATACATTTTCTCGAAGCTCGGCATTCCTCGTTGATGTGCGATCGTGTGGTGCGTCCTGCACAGACAGATTTTCCGGTATCCAGAATCATCCACCCTCCGCCGGTCATTTCCCATGCCGATTGTATCAACATGGTGTATTTCACCGTCTTTCCCGCATACCGCGCATTTTCTGTGCTTGATACACGCGTATAAGTATTTTCCAACGTCATCCGCGCGTTCTATTCCGCTGTCTGAGAGCTGTATTCCCTCTTTCAGCACGAAATCCATCAGAAACGTGATGAAATCCCGTGCCGTCCCCATCGAACAGTCTGAAAGGGAGAAATACGGCTCTCCGGTCTCGATCATGTAATTGCATTTCATAATCTCTTTCATCTCCTCCGGGAGATAGCCCAACTCAATAGCTATATCCCGGATGGTCGCGTATGCTTTCTTCCGCTGCAGATTGGAGATATGCCGCCCATCGTCGAAACGCATTTCTGTATTCGTGATGGTTTTGTTCTCGATTTCTTCTTTCAGTCTGCTTTTCGGCAGCCGCACTACAAGCCACGTATCACCGTCTTTTTCTACGGATTTTACGATTTCAGCCAGAGCGTGCATCACTCGCCCCCGAGCTGTTTTTTGAACATGTTAAGAATCTTTCCGGCCTGCATCGCCGTCGGGCGGCCGTTCTTAACTTTTTGTCTTTTATACAGCTCTTCAAGATTGACATTGTGTTTGACCGCCAGATCCCGGATGGTCTTTTCCTGCGCATCCGTGCAAGGCTCCCCGCTGTCAATCGCCCGGTTGGAATCCGGATCAATACTGTCATCGAGCAGGAACATGCCCGAGAGCGCATATTTCCGCGCGTAGGACGATGCAGAACCGGTGGTCTGGCTCTCGTCCATCTTCGCTTTCGGGACAGCAGGTTCCCGTGCAAATGCGCTTGTACTACGGCTTTCTCCGCTTTCCAGGTCATATACCGTCACCGTTGCGCGAATATACACATTCGCTCCTACCGCTACCACTTCGTCGGTGATCTGCACTGATAATAACAGCTCTTTTTCCATCGGTTTCAACGCTCTCATGATGTCCTCAGCGCTTCTGTATTTGAAATTTCCGAATTCATTAACGTGATTCTTCGGGACCTTGATCCGCGTCTGAATCTGCATGATTTTCTCATCTACTTTCGCCATACGTAGCTTCCTTTCTGTGCTCATGAATCCATCTATCCATGCAGTTTTCTGTGTGGATGCACTCGCCATTGACCTCTACATAGTCCTCACCGTAATACCCCGGCTTCGCAGGCTCAATGACCTCTCCGCAAAAATCACAGATCAGAACTCTTCTTCCGTTTTCGTCGCTGTCCCACATGGCTGCACCTCCACTTCTCTCAGTCCAAGAATCGCCGCGATTGTCTCAACCTGCGGGAATTTTTCAGATTCCAGATACCGGCGTACTGCTTCGATATAGCATCTTGCGCCGTCCTCTACACTTTTTTCTGTGCTTACGTCCATTCCTGCATATTCATAATGTTTCATTCTTCTACCTCCGAAAATTCTCCGTTTTTCAGCGTGTAATAAGTGTCATCTTTGATTTTTTCGCCGTCTACACGCTCTGTTTTTACGCAGATCGGCACATAGCGTCCTTTTTCTTCATCTTTCACCCATTCTGCAAGCGTGATCCAGCTCCCCTTTTTGCCTTTTGCTTTTGATTTTCTGCCCGCGCACATAATCACAGCGTCTTCTCCGGTGCTGTTGATCTGCGCGTAGTCACCGG